>JAPKAJ010000008.1 GCA_028825345.1 Arenicellales bacterium
ACGTCATGTCCTGCGCCTGGACGCTACCCATCATCAGGGCCAGCCCTGTGAATACCGCGCCAAGCAATCCTCTCTTGGTTACCATCATTTTGTCTCCTTTATAGGTGTAAGTACTGAAAAACATCCGGCCTGGGCATAAATACCCTAGTCGGGTGAAGATCACTATCGACCTGAAAAGGTATATTGTCAATTAATTATTTTTGGTTAACTTTGAGTTTTTAGAGTTGTCAGGATTTATCGGATGGATAATGGCATGAATCTCAATAGTATCGTGCACTAAAGTAGAGCGCAGTTAAAACACTGCTGCCAACCAATACATGAAAAAGCAACCGCGCGTGATCATGCATGCGGACATGGACGCGTTTTACGCCTCTGTGGAGCAGCGTGATCACGTTGAACTTCGTGGTCAGCCACTGGCCGTGGGCGGTGCCGGCCCACGCGGTGTCGTGGCTGCGGCCAGCTACGAGGCCCGCCGATTCGGGGTACGCTCTGCGATGCCTTCCGTTGAGGCCCGGCGACGTTGCCCCAAACTGATTTTTGTACGAGGCAACATGGGCCTGTACAAAAAAGAATCAGCTCGGTTGTTCGACATTTTTCGTGAATTCTCGCCAGCAGTAGAACGGATCTCCCTGGATGAGGCTTTTCTCGATCTGACCGGCAGCGCGCGTCTTATGGGCCCGGCGAAACAAGTGGGAGAGCGCTTGCGCAAACGGGTACACGACCAACTGACGCTACCGATTTCGGTCGGCATCGCTCCGGTCAAGATGGTAGCCAAAATCGCAAGCGCTGCGGCCAAGCCTGATGGCTTACTCGAAGTGATAGCCAGCGAAATGAAGCAGTTTCTCGAGCCCCTGCCGGTCGGGCGCATCTGGGGTGTGGGGCCGGTGGCTCAAGAACGCCTTGGGGCGTTGGGGTTTCATACGATTGGTGATGTGGCACACGCAAAAGATGATGACCTGCATCACGCCCTGGGGGACTGGGGTATTGAAATTGCACAACTTGCCCGTGGCGAGGATATCCGCGATATCGAACCTTACCGTGAGGCGGTCTCCTACAGCGAGGAACATACCTTTGTAAAAGATGTAACAGCAAAGCACGAACTAGAGCCTTTAGTACGCGAACATGCAGAGTCCGTTGCCCGACGATTGCGACACGATGGTGTCCGTGCACACACCGTGGTGCTGAAATGGAAATCAGCCCAGCGTAACGCACCCGGCGCCAGAGGCTATCCGGTGTTTACCCGGCGCACGACCCTGGCACAGCCTACGGATGATGGTCGCACTATTGCCGAGAATGCCATCGGACTGCTGCACCGTTGCGGGCCGGACGGGGCGATTCGCCTGCTTGGTGTGGGATGCACCGGCCTCACCGGTGAATCCGCAGACCAGTTATCGCTGTTTGACGCGGGCACGAATGCACGCCGCTCAACTCTGAACCAAACGGTAGATCAGATCACTCAGCGCTTTGGCAAAAAAGCGATTGGTGCACTTACGCGCAAAGATCGCGAACAGGTAGGACTGTCGATGCAGGTTAAGCGCGGCGACGAGACGGACGGCTAAGGGGCTCAAGGCCACACCAGTTGCCCACAAAAAGGGCAATGGTCCCCGTGACACGTTTCAGCGATGCCAAACTGACACGCTCATCAAAAGCATGGATATCCTTTGAGACCGGCCCGTATACCAGGCATGGGCAATCATCGTAGAGGACAAATACCCTGCCATCGAGATAACCGGGTGTTACAAAAGACTCCAGACTCGAGCCAAAACTGACGGCATGGGCCTGGCCCAGCACCTGCTCTGCCGCACTGCCTTCTTCCAGCACATAGCCACGAGCGAAGAACCCGTTGTACTCAACCTGCGGCGGGTTATCGCGCAAGAAGGGATGATCCCGAGCGTGCGCGCTGATGCAATCTTCAATCTCCTTTGCCGCATCGCGTGGGTCGACGCCGGGATAGATCGCCGCGCGCACATCCAGGGTGCACCAGGACGGCACCGACGATGCCCAGTCACCCCCATTGATCCGGCCGATGTTGAAATTGATCGGGTGATCGAGCGAATCAAAGTAGCGATGCTCAAAGCGTTCTTCATTCCAGCGGGCTTCGAGCGCCTTGAGCGCCGGAATTAGTGTCATCGCAGACTCGATCGCATTGGCCCCCTGCCCCGCCTCACGCACATGCACCGGCCGGCCGCGCAGATGAATGCGAAACCAGATCACCCCGGTATTGGCTCGTACCAGCATATTCTCCTCGGGCTCGGGAATCAGTGCTGCATCGGCACGGTAGCCGCGAACCAGGGCCGAGAGGGCGCCGTTGCCGGTGCACTCTTCTTCAGTCACCGACTGCATATGCAACCGAGCGGCTGGCTGCCAGCCTAATGTCTCAAGCGCATCCAGCGCTGCCAGGTTGGCACACAAGCCCCCTTTCATGTCAGCACCACCGCGCCCGTAGAGCCAATCATCCTCAATCCAAGGCTCAAAAGGGGGCCGGGCCCACATATCGAGCGGCCCGGTGGGTACAACGTCCACGTGACCATTAAGGATCAGTGAGCGGCCCTGTTCTTGATCCGGCGAATGGGTGCCCACCACATTAATCGCGTTATCGTAATTGACCTTGACCGGGGAAAATCCTGGGTGATCCTGTATGTCGTCGATATCGATCGACCACCGGTCCATTGTGTAGCCACGCGATGCCAGCGCCTCGTAGTAATGATCCTGCGCCGCACGCTCGTTGCCGCGGGTGGAATCCAAAGCCATCATCTGCTTTGTGAAATCGATCTGGCGATCAAAGCCCTTAGCAACCGCATCGAGAATCTCGCGTGCGAGCTCCGGCGCTACCGACTTGGGTACAGCCGACGAATTCATGCGCTCAGAGATCCCGCCAGATGGCATGCGTGGAGCAGGAAACACAGCCACCCCAATGGCTGACATGATCGTAATCGATCTCGATGGGCTCAACACCGCGGCGGGCGAGTTCGTCGCAGACCCGGCCCACCCCCTTGGGGATCACATAGCGTTTGTCGTCCAGGCTTACACCCACAGTGGCAAACAAGAGTGCTTCGGCTTCAGTTAACTCGATCACATCCCAGTCTGAAAGCGGTGCCGGCAACGGCTCCTTGAGCTCGTCCCGGTACAGCAGCAATACACCCTCAGAAACCAGAACCATGATGCCGAGCAGGTGCAAAATGCTGCCGTGCATCGGCATCCGATGAACCTGGTAGCCGAAAGGCTCAATGTAATCCGCCAGCCAATCTGTGCCGGCACGATTGCTGGCGATATCTGACTCACCCACAAAAAGATGATTCTGGTAGCAGATGATGTCGCCACCTTCCAGATACGGTCCAGGCCCATCGCTGGAAGGTGAAAATGGCTGTGCGGCAGGCATCACCACGTGATGCGTCTCGGAATCGGCTGCGAGCAAGGGTGCCACGATCTCGCGCAGTGGAAACACTTCCTTGCGCCGATAGGCTCGGCGAATATTCACCTCAAGGTAATGCTTGCCCACGGTGTACACAGGATCTGCCGGGTACAACAACGACGCCCCGGGCTGTAAATCAGCAAGGTAAGCGCGCTCCTCTTCGCTATAAGGCCTTGGCCGGTAGACCTTGATGCCGTTATCCTGATAGAGGGCCGCTAGATTATCCAACTGTTGGGCCGTTTTTTCCCAGCGTTCAGGCATCGCACTGCGGATATCCAGCGGCTGGTCGCCGCAGGCTTTTAGTGCGGCTTGAACCTCGTCGTTGTAATGGTGCAGCGTCGGATTAAAAGGTGGCAGCGCAAGGCCCTCCACACTGCCCACGATCGCACTGCGTAGGTTTCCAAAATCGGTATACGCTCCGAATCCCTCACTCTCACCCATCGTCATTTCCCCCAAGAAAGGCTGGCGAAACCTGCCAGCCAGATTCATCAGTTCTACAAGCCCTGGACTGCTGAGCTACCAATTACGAATTATCGCTCCCGATCAGCGCCAGGACCCTAACAGTACTCAGGCAGCGACAGATTGGGAAGGGCTGATCTCGCCACTGCGGTATTCGGTAATCTGCCATCCGGTTGCGTTGGCATCGAGCAACATACATGAAGCACCCCCTTTGGTACGCTCCTGACCTGCGGCTCCCGGGTTAAGCACCCAGGGCGTCTCAGTGCAGTCACAACGACGGATATGGGTATGGCCATAAACAATGGCCCGGGCCGCAGGATATTTAGCGCGCAGGCGCTGGTGGTAATGACGGGTATCCCAGATACGGTGACCGTGCTCTACCGCCAACACGCCGCCAGGCAAATCGACCTGTGTCGATTCGGCCAGATCCACGAGCCCCGTCGAATTATCGTCAGGCCATTTTTGCGATGGATCATTATTGCCCTTAACCGCGATCAGCTCACCGTTATCAGGTCTGATCGATTCCAGAACAGATAGCCCGCCAATATCTCCTGCGTGCACGACATAATCGGCGACGCGGGCCATTTCCTTAATAAAAGGCGCCACGAAGCCGTGAGTATCGGATAACAAGACAACTCTCATGTAACAGATTCCCAATGAAAAATCGGTCGCCAGTCTAGAAGATCAAACAAGCAAAGACTAATCAACTTTTGCAACCACCAAATCAGCCGGTCTTATGGGCCTGCCGTCGGGGCTCACTAAAAGGTCAGCTTCTGAAAAGCTCACCCATTAAATCAACGTGGGGGTTTGTCGGGCTTTGCCTGGACTCTTAGCAACAACCAAAATCCCGCCAGGGCCACCGGCAAACTGAGTAACTGACCCATCGTTACCCACTCCAAAGCCACGGTACCTAGGTGTGCATCCGGCTCACGGAAAAACTCCACGGCGAAACGCATCACAGCATAAGCCACAAGAAAAAGCCCGCTGACGCGACCCAGGCTGCGCGGCCGGGCTGAATACACCCAGATCAGCAGAAACAGCACCACGCCCTCAAGACCAGCCTCATACAGCTGTGAGGGGTGCCTTGGCAGTGGCCCTGCCGCCGGGAAAACCATTGCCCAGGGTGAATCGCTGACCCGTCCCCACAATTCCTGGTTGATAAAGTTACCGATTCGCCCCGCGCATAGGCCAGGCGCGCACAATGGTGCCAAAAAATCAGCCACCGACAGGAAGTTCTTAGAAAAGCGACGTGCAAAAAGAAGTACAGCGATACTGACACCAATCAAGCCGCCATGAAACGACATCCCACCGGACCAGACGGACAACAACTCCACCGGGTGTAAAAAATAGTAGCCAGGGTTATAAAACACCACGTACCCGAGACGGCCACCGACCACAGCACCAATGGCCACATAAAATACCAGATCCCAGACTTGTGAAGAAGTCCAGTCGACATCAGCCTTGCGGGTACGGTAAAGACCCAGCATGCCGCCGCTGATAAAAGCGATCAGATACATAACACCGTACCAGTGCACAACGAGCGGCCCTACGCTGATCGCAACCGGATTAATGTCGGGATAAATTAACATTGCCTGTCGAGCCAATAAATAAAAAGAGTGGTCAGATCAAAAACCGGTATCCGAGTATAGCCGTTCACTTCCTGTGTTATCGTGACGCTGCTAGCGGAAAAATATGTATGATTAGACCGCCCTTCCACGTCTTATCAATTACGGCAACCCGGGCTCTTGCGACCAGATCAACACACAAACCAAGCACGAGGACGACTGATGTACAAGATGTACAAAGTGCCGGCTAACATCAGCGCTTGTTGGGTTCTCGCTCAGGGTGCGCTGCAAACCAGGCGCTGCATTGGCCAGATGGCTGCAGCCGCCCTGCTTGCCTTCACGACCCAATCATCAGAGGCGGCTACCCGATTTCTGATCGATACCATCGATAACGGTATAGCCGGCAAAGCGCAGATACTGATCAGCGATGGCCGTATCCGACTGACCCATTCCGCCACACCGCGCCAGGAAATACTATTCTCGGCCAGCGACCGCCAGGTACTCTTGATCCGACACGCCCGAAAGGAGCTCACCCGAGTTGATCCCGATGCAATACAACGCTCAGTCGATCAGGTCTCGGGCATTGCCGCGCAACTGCAAGCGCATCGTGACAACCTGACTGAGGAAAAACGTGCGCAACTTGACGCAATGCTAAAAAGCCTGGGTATCGCCAACCCAGCCGGGGCCTTCGCAACAGGGCTGACCATAACGGCTACGGGGCAAGCCGGCCAGGCGGCCGAGCGGGCATGTCAGTGGTGGGCCATCAGCCAGGGTGAAAAACGTACCGGGCGCACCTGTCTTGCCGGAAATGAAACCCTGGCAATCGATAATGGGGATTTCGCCACTTTGCTGACCCTGGCGACTTATGTCCATGAGCTGCAGCGCACAGCAGGCACGCTGCTGTCGACGCTGGGTTTTTCACTTCCCCCGATTGGTCTTGGCGACGGACGATCAATACCGATCCGCCTTGAGGACGCGGCACAAGGTCTTGTCGCTACCCTTAGCGCTGTGGATCACCTGGACGTGTCATTGCGCCTGCTGGCGCCGAGCGGCTACCGGGTTATCGAGATGCCTCAAAACTAAAGCTTTATAAACTCCCTCAGTTGGCCAGATCCGCCACGTTGGCGAAAAGCTCCAGTGCTTCGGGGTTGGCCAGTGCCTCGCGGTTGACGACCGGTTCGCCGTGAACCATTTTTCGCACAGCCAGCTCGACGATCTTGCCGCTCTTGGTGCGTGGGATATCGCTGACCTGGATCACCTTTGCTGGGACATGACGCGGCGTGGTGTTATTGCGTATCTCGGTGCAGATATGGCCACGCAATTCATCATCCAGCACCTCACCGGCGCGCAAACGTACAAACAACACGATACGCACATCTCCCGCCCACTGCTGGCCGATCACCAGGCTCTCAACCACTTGCTCGATCCGCTCCGCTTGGCGATAAATCTCGGCGGTACCGATACGAACCCCGCCAGGATTCAAAACAGCATCTGAACGACCATATACAATGATGCCGCCGTGCTCGGTAGTCGCAACATAGTCGCCATGGCACCATACCCCCTCAAATTTCTCAAAATATGCCGCGTGGTAGCGGGTATCGTGCGGATCATTCCAAAAGCCAATGGGCGTTGACGGAAAAGCGTTGGCGCAAGTCAGTTCACCTTTCTCACCTGACCCCAGAAGCGAGCCATCATCGCCACGCACTTCGATTTGCATTCCTAGTAATGGACATTGAATTTCACCACGCCACACCGGGAGGTTGGGATTTCCGCCGACAAAACAACCCAAGATATCGGTGCCGCCAGAAATAGAAGACAAACAGACGCTATCACTGACTGATGCGTAAACATAGTCAAAGCCCTCGGCCATCAGTGGTGATCCGGTGGAAAGCAGAGTGCGGGCACTAGACAGATCATGAGTTTCGCGCGGACACAGGCCCGCCTTGGCAATGGCATCAATGAACTTGGCCGAGGTTCCCACGATGTTGATTTCCTCCTGCTCAACAAAATCGAAAATGACGTTTCCGTCCGGGTAAAAAGGAGAGCCGTCATACAACGCCAGCGTAGCCCCGCTGGCCAGTCCGGATACCAGCCAGTTCCACATCATCCAACCGCAGGTCGTGAAATAAAAAAGCCGATCATCGGGGCGCAATCCTACGTGCAACTGCTGCTCCTTGAGGTGCTGCAACAAAGACCCGCCAGCACCGTGGACAATACACTTGGGCACACCGGTGGTTCCTGACGAATACATGATGTAAAGCGGGTGGTCAAAGGGCAGATCGACAAAATCGATCTCCTCCTCGGAAGAGCTGAACTCATCGACTGACACCGCCCCGGTTATCTGTGACAGATCAGGATCATTCGAGAAAAAAGGCACGACCACGGTGTGCTCCAGTGACGGCAGGCCTTGTTGAATCTTACGCAACTTCTCCAAAGAGTCATGCGCCTTGCCGTTATAGAAGTAACCATCCGCGCTGAACAGTACTCGGGGCGTGATCTGGCCAAATCGGTCCAGTACGCCCTGCACGCCGAAATCCGGTGAACAAGATGACCATGTCGCGCCCACGGACGCCGTCGCCAGCATGGCGCTGACCGTTTCGGGCATGTTGGGCATAAAACCACAGACCCGATCTCCTGGCCCTATGCCGGCCTGGCGGAGTGTGCCAGCAAGTCCTGCCACCTGCCGATACAACTCGGCATAACTCAGCGTACGTTTTATTTTGTCTTCTGAACGAAAAATCAGCGCCGGCGCGTCATCGCGACGACGCAGCAGGTTGCGGGCGAAATTCAGACGAACATTGGGAAACCAGCGTGCCCCGGGCAACCACTTGGGATTTTCGACTACTGGATCAATCTTGCCAGAGGCAATCACACCAGCCATTTCCCAGACGCTGGCCCAGAACTCACCGGGCTCGCTGACCGACCACTGATGCAGCGCTGGGTAGTTATCGAATACCCGACCCCAGCGTAATGCCGCATCGCGGGCAAAAGCTGTCATGTTGCTGCCGGCAATCTGCTCGGAGGTAGGCCGCCATAGCGGCTGGTCGATCATAATTTACTCCCATTAAATGTGGTGCCTGAAAGGCCAGCAGATATTATCTGTGCCTTAGCGCGGCTATGGCCTTTGAATGCAACCGTATCCGTTCACATCAATCTCGTCAAAACAATTTAACCCTTCTTGGAATTCACGTATATTCCGACCTGCTTGCCCCCCTTGCAACAAAGGGCCGTGGAGGCCTCACCAGATGTCAGTCACACCGCATTTCACACTCGATAAGCTGATCCAACAGCTATCCGATCTTGCGCGGGAAAGACTTCCAGCGACACAGGTCGAGCGCGCAAGGTCCTTTTTCAAAGCCTATTACCACCGAGTACCCACCGAGGATCTGGAACAGGCCCCCTTGGACGACCTTTACGGGGCAGCCCTGGCTCACCTTAAGTTTGCACAGCGCCGAGTAGCTGGGAACGCCTGCCTGCGTATCTACAACCCCACGACCGAAGTTCACGGCTGGCAGACGCGGCACAGTGTGGTCGAGATTGTCGTTGATGACATGGCCTTTTTGGTCGATTCCATCCGCATGGCCCTGAACCGACTGGGTCATACCATTCATCTGACAGTTCATCCCGTGATCAGCGTCGAGCGTGATCCCGATGGCACCATGGTAGGTCTGAATAATCAGGACGAAGAAGCCTGTAAAGAATCGTTTTTGTCTTTTCAGCTCAGCCACCAGACTACCCCGGAGCGTCTCGAGGCAATCACGCAGGAAATTAACCGCGTCCTCGCCGAGGTCCGAGCCGCTGATACCGACTGGGAAGCCATGCGTGATCTGGCTTTGGCGACCGCCGAGGGTATCAATCCCGATCACACGCCGCTGGATCCGGAATCCGCTGGCGAAGTGGCTGCCCTTTGCCACTGGATTGCAGATGATCACTTTACTTTCCTTGGGGCCGTTGAATTTGACGCCCTGGCAGGCGAAGAACCGTCATTGGTCGCGCGGGCGGACTCGGCACTGGGCATCTTGCGCCCACAACCCACCTCAGACTTAAGCCAACGCCTTCTGGCACTGCCTTCAGAACTGCCAGGATATCTTGACGAATCCGACCCGTTACTCCTTGCCAAATCCAGCAAACGGTCGCTCGTACACCGTCCTGCTTACATGGACTTGATCGCGGTACGGCATTTTGATGCAAAGGGCCAGATAACCGGTGAGACCTGCCTGCTGGGCCTTTTTTCTGCAGCTGCCTACACTCACAGCGTAGCTGATGTGCCTGTTCTGCGGCTCAAACTTAAGCACGTGCTACTGCGCAGCGGGCTTCCCGAAAACGGACATGGCATTAAGGTATTACAGAATCTCGTTGAAAGTTACCCGCGAGATGACCTGTTCCAGATCGGTGATGAAGAACTGTACTCGATCACTATCGGAATGCTCGAACTACAGGAGCGTCAACGTACCCGCCTGTTTCAACACCGTGACCGTTTCGGACGCTTTTATTCCTGTCTGGTTTTTGTTCCGCGTGACCGGTTCAACAGCGATCTGCGGCAGAAAATAGGAAGCATTCTTCTGCAAGCCTATGCTGGCCACACACTTCAGTTCGATGTGCATTTTTCCGACTCAGTGCTGGCACGAATACATTACCTGATTAGCGTCGATCCCGAGGGTGCGCTCTCGCCAGACACTGTGGCGCTCGAGCAACGCATAGCGCAAGCCGCGCGGTCATGGCGAGAAGACTTGCACTCATCGCTCGAAACCGAATATGGACGGGAGGCTGCCCTGGCTCGCTTCGAAACCTGGGGCGATGGCTTTCCAACCGCTTATCAGGAAGAGTTCACTCCCCAGCACGGGGCCTGTGATCTGGAACAGATTGTCGCTGCCGAGCAAAGCTCGCAGTTGGGTATTGAACTGTATCGCGAGCGCGACAGTCAGGCCAATCGCGCACAGCTCAAGCTTTATTCTCCAGGCGCCGCGGCTGTCCTCTCGGATGTTCTGCCGGTCATCGAGAATATGGGTCTTCGTGTTTTATCTGAACGCCCCTACCGGATAACAAGCCAGGAAGGTGCACTGGTTTTCCTGCATGTGTTTGATCTGGAAGACCGTGACCGCAGCGACATTGATGTCGATAACGGCAAACATCATTTTGAAACTGTGTTCCAACGGGTCTGGTCTCGTCAGGCAGACAACGACGGCTTCAACCGGCTGGTGCTGCGTGCGGGTCTCGACTGGAAAGAGACCACGTTATTACGCGCAGCCTATCGCTACCTGAGGCAACTGCGTTTTCGGTACAGCCAGGATTACGTGATTGAGACCCTAGCAGGCAACCCGCATATGGCCATCCGGGTCATCCGACTGTTTCACGCCCGCTTTGATCCAGATCTGGCCGGTGATCGCACCGAAACAGTACAGAACATAAGAGATGAAATCGCGGCTGGGCTTGAACGGGTTACCAATCTAGACGAAGACCGTATTCTCTTTGCTTTCGTTAATCTTATAGAGTCGATGCTTCGAACCAGCTATTTTCAAGACCATCACCGCGAGCAACCGGGGCGACTCTCGTTCAAGATCGACTGTAGCGCAATTACCCGCATGCCCCGGCCACGGCCGATGGCAGAGATCTTCGTCTACTCATCCCGGGTCGAGGCGATCCACCTGCGTGGCGGTAAAGTGGCCCGGGGTGGCCTGCGCTGGTCCGATCGCCCGGAAGATTTTCGCACCGAAGTCCTGGGGCTTGTCAAAGCACAGATCGCCAAGAACGCTGTCATTATCCCGGTCGGCTCCAAAGGCGGGTTTATTGCGCGGCGCCTGTCCGAACTCGAACCCGATGAGCGCGGCGATGAAGTACGCTCTTGCTACCAGACTTTCATCCGCGGCCTGCTCGATCTGACAGATAATCGCCGTGGCGATTCTGTCATTTCACCGCCCCGCGTTGTGCGCTACGACGAAGATGATCCCTACCTGGTCGTTGCCGCCGATAAGGGAACAGCAACGTTCTCGGATCTTGCCAACGACGTGGCAGCTGAATACGATTACTGGCTGGGCGATGCCTTTGCTTCGGGAGGCAAGACTGGCTACGACCACAAGGCCATGGGCATCACTGCCCGTGGTGCGTGGGAATCAGTCAAGCGCTTGTTCCGCGATCTGGATATTGATACCCAGGCGCAACCTTTTACCGTTCTGGGTATTGGCGACATGTCCGGAGATGTATTCGGTAACGGCATGCTGCTTTCCCCTCATATCCACCTGATCGGCGCTTTCAACCACGAGCATATTTTCATTGATCCACATCCGGATTCCAAAGTCTCGTTCAAAGAGCGCAAACGACTGTTTCGAATGCCCCGCTCCACGTGGGCTGATTACGACCTGACGAAACTCTCAACCGGAGGCGGCATATGGCCACGTACCGCCAAGTCGATCGAGTTAACTGAGCCTGCCCGTAAGGCGTTAGGCATTGGTGCGCAACAACTCAGTCCAACCGAGTTGATACACGAGATGATAAAAAGCCCGGCTGATCTGCTGTTTAACGGCGGCATCGGAACCTACATCAAAGCGTCGACCGAAAGTCATGAATCGGTCGGCGATCGGGTCAATGACGCATTGCGGGTTGATGCCTCACAGTTGCGCTGCCGCGTCATTGGCGAGGGGGGGAATCTCGGACTCACTCAACTGGGCCGAATTGAATTCAGTCGTCGCGGAGGTCTATGCCACACCGATGCAATTGATAACTCCGCCGGGGTCGATACCTCCGATCATGAAGTGAACATTAAGATTCTTCTGGGCGCGGCTGTCGAAGCGCATGAGATTGATATGGATGAGCGCAACACCCTGCTGGAGGCAATGACCGAAGAGGTTGCGCTTCTGGTGTTACGCAACAACTATGCACAAACCCAGGCACTGGCATTGGCTGTAGACCGGGCGCCGAGCCTGATTCACCACCACAGCCGGGCCATGCGCCAACTCGAGCGCAGTTACGGACTCGACCGGGAACTGGAACACCTGCCCGGAGATGAAGAGATTGCCGAACGTATTTCCCGAGGCCAAGGCCTTACGCGGCCTGAACTGGCGGTACTGTTAGCCCACAGCAAGATCTCGACCTACCAACTCCTGCTTGAGTCGGACGTGCCTGAAGATCCCTTCCTCGGTGAAGACCTGCAACGCTATTTTCCCCAAGCCTTGAGCCCACGCTTTGACCGCTTCATGGTGCCCCACCGCCTGCGCCGGGAAATCATCGCAACCCACGTGACAAACAGCATGATCAATCGTGTCGGATCGGGCTTCACGTTGAGAATGAACGAACTGACGGGCGGTCTTCCAGCGGACACGGCGCGGGCATACGCTGCGGTACGCGAAATCTTCCGGCTACGTGAGTTGTGGCGCGAAATTGAGGGGCTGGATCATCAGGTCGCCTCGAAAACACAAAAAGAACTTATGCATGAGACTCGCCAACTGCTTGAGCGTGCCACCGCCTGGATGTTACGCCATCGGCAGCGGCCAATTGATATTGCTGCAACGGTGGCCGAATTTCGCGGTGGGGTAGATAAACTTCGCCGCAGTTTTCCCCGGGCGCTAGCCGCTTCAAACCGCCTGACGCAAAAACGCCGGGTACGCCGCTATTTGAATGCAAACGTGCCGGCGACACTGGCCAACCACGTCGCAGCTCTGGCTGCTCTCACCAGCGCCCTGGACATCACCGATGTGGCCAACAGTCGTGAGCATGATATCGCCCAGGTCGCGACGGTCTATTTCGATACCGGTGATCGTCTCGGCTTGCACTGGCTTTCCGATCACATTCGTGACCTGCCGATCACTAATCACTGGCACGCCCTTGCCCGCTCAACCCTGCGTTCTGATCTGCATCTCAGCCAGCGAATGATCACTGCCGCTATTCTTGATACCGAAGGTGGTCGCGGCAAGGCCGGGGTTCGCCAGTGGGTTGCTATTCACCGCGCTGACACTGAGCGCCTGGCCCAGATGATCAACGACCTGCAAAAATCCAGTAATCTGGACTTTGCCATGTTATCGGTGGCGGTCAGTGAAGCGGGTCAGATCTGCTCAGCGCCTTCTCATTAAGCCCCGCACGGGTTGAAACTGCTCATGGGATTGATCGCTTGCTCTGCGGGCTTAAAATCAATTGGGATTTTGACGCTAAGATGTTGCTGGGACTTACCAAGCAATCCAGGCTTGAACTAACTCCATGAACCAAGCTGCATTACTCTTTGTGCTTACTGGATTTTCTAGTGGGCTTAAACCTTGGATGAGTTAAGGGCAATTACATAAGGTGACAACAGAAACCATAGAGGCTCGCGTATTGCGTGAGATGCGTTTGATATTGACTGAGATCGCTCGCGAGACGGCAGTACATAAAGACGCTCGCCATGTCCTGTCGAGCGAGACCATCGTTAGGATGCGAGATTGTCTCTCTCTGATTAGCGCCCGGGAAAGGGAATTGAATAAAGCCCGCGGGATTAAAATGACGTCTCGACCCAAATTAGGCGGTGAGAAAACTGATTCTGTACGGGTTCAGCTCAGAAAACCCAAACCGGGAATTAAACATTGAGCAACACGAAACCAAGAGCCGGGCCTGGACTGGCCATGTCGGAGGGAACATCAGCAAGACAAAACGCATACACTCCATCTTAATAACTGCTAATCCAGCCAACGATTTATGCGCACCTCCCGTTTTTTTCTTGCCACACTTAAGGAAATTCCTGCTGACGCCGAGATTATCAGTCACCAACTGATGCTCCGGGCTGGCCTGATCCGTCAAGTGGCCTCTGGGATTTACAACTGGTTGCCGCTGGGATTGCGTGTCCTAGGTAAAGTTGAATCTGTAGTGCGTGAAGAGATGAATCGGGCCGGTGCCCAGGAAGTCTTACTGCCCGCCGTGCAGCCCGCCGAGCTGTGGCGTGAATCCGGCCGCTGGGACGACTACGGTCCGGAATTGCTGCGCTTTACCGATCGCCACCAGCGTGACTTCTGCTTTGGCCCAACCCATGAAGAGGTTATTACGACACTCGCGCGCTCAACAATCCGTAGTTACCGTCAACTGCCGATCAATCTATACCAAGTGCAAACCAAGTTTCGCGATGAGATTCGGCCGCGCTTTGGGGTGATGCGGTCTCGGGAATTCATCATGAAAGATGCTTACTCCTTCGATCGCGACACCCAAGGCATGGCCGAAAGTTACCAAACGATGTACGACGCCTATACACGAATCTTTAAACGCCTCGGCCTCGAAACTCAGGCCGTCGAAGCGGACAGCGGAACTATCGGTGGAAACTTTTCACACGAATTCCATGTTATGGCCGACTCAGGCGAGGATGCGATCGCGCTTTGCTCACCATGTGACTACGCCGCTAACGTCGAGAAAGTTGATCTCGCGCGGCCGGTTAGCTCGCGTGCGCCGCCCAGCGAAAAAATGAGTGAAGTCGACACCCCAAACCAACACACCATTGCTGATCTTTGTGATTTTCTCGCAGTGAATACGGAGAAAACCGTGAAAACCCTGGTAGTGCAAGGCGCTTCGGGAACGCCGATTGCCCTCATCCTGCGTGGCGATCACGAACTGAACAGTGTCAAAGCCGAATTCCTGGACGAGGTCGCCAAGCCGTTACGGATGGCAAGTGCAGAGGCCATCCATAACGCCACCGGTGCATCCCCGGGTTCAATTGGGCCTGTGGGCCTGAAAATCCCTATGATTGTCGATCACAGTGCGGGCGTGCTCACAGATTTTATCTGCGGTGCCAATCGCGACGATGTTCACCTTACCGGCGTCAACTGGGGGCGCGACCTGCCTGAGCCTACAACCCAGGATATTCGCCAAGCCGTCAGTGGCGATCCGTGCCCAATCGATTCCAAAAAAGAAATCCAGGTACGCCGGGGAATCGAGGTAGGCCACGTGTTTCAATTGGGCACCAAGTACAGCGAGGCGCTGGATGCGACCTACCTTGATGCCAACGGCCGCAATCAACCGCTGTATATGGGCTGTTACGGAATTGGCATTACCCGGATCGTTGCTGCCGCCATTGAACAGAATCACGACGACAACGGCATTGTCTGGCCGCCACCCCTGGCACCTTTTGATGTGTGCATTGTGCCGATCGGACTCAAAAAATCGCCAAAGGTCGCGCAGGTCGTAGAGGAGCTTTATAAAGAACTTGTCGACGCCGGTTTCGAAGTGCTACTGGACGATCGCGAAGAACGCCCGGGAGTCATGTTCTCAGAAATGGACTTGATTGGCATTCCACACCGCATCGTTGTGGGGGAACGTGGCCTGACCAATGGGTCGGTGGAATACCGCAACCGGGCCAGCGGTGAATCTGCAGATTATCCCCTAGGCGAGTTGGTCACTACCTTGCAAACTATTGCATCACTATAAGGGTTGCTCTCAGGGACTCTTGCTCAAGGCAGAGTAACCGTGCATGCAGTGCCAGGGCGAATCAACTGGTCACTGGCAAAACGAACCGCGAGCAGATACTGCGCATTCTGTTCAGACCCAGGAACTGGCTCAAGACCGATCGCGCTGGCGATCACCTCAAACTCTCGTCCGTCTACCTGAACCCGAACGTCGCTTTCCACTTTGAACGTGGCAGCGGTTTGAGCATTGACCAATACCCGGGCAAGATAGAACCCTCGCTCAGCCAGCGTGATCACCGGAGGATTGCCCAAATCATGGTTCACATATTGACCAGGCGCAAACGCCGAATCGATAACCCACGCTGAAAAAGGAGCTTTCAAGCGTGCAAGTTCGAGCTGAAACTCGGCGTGTTGACGTTCGAGTAAAGCGCCAGCGTAGGCGGACTCGACACGTACCAGTTCAAGTTTTTCCAGATCCAACTGCACTGCAGGCAAAGAACCTTCGTCAAATAGCGTCTGTTCGCGATCAAAATCGGCGCGCTGTTGGTCTCGTTCCACACGATACAGTTCCTCGGCATTACCCACTTTGCGCAATGCGATCTCGTAAACTGTTGCGTCAAGCCTCACCAAAATCTCGCCGCTATTCACTGCAGCCCCCGGCTGAACCAGTACGGCTTCCACTTGCCCTGATGTTCCAAAACCCAAAGCCACTCGACGATTCCAGCCAATAGACCCTTGCAAGGTTTGTGCAAATGCATCCAGGGTAACAATCAGTAGCAGTGCTCCAATAAGCGGACGGATGAGGGCTTTCATAGTGTTTAATTCTCCTGAATCAGGGCTGATGGCAACCCAAGCAGACTATCAAGCTGCGTCCACAACAGCGCTCGCTCGAAATCAACCCGGATTGACTCCAGCATGGCTTCAGCCGCTGCGGCCTGAGCATCACCTAAGTCCGAGCGCAGCTCCAGTTCGTACATGGCGCGGCTGCGATCCTGGTAATAGCCGCGATAAGTTTCCTGCGCCTGCGCCGCTGCCTCCTCTGCCCGGTTGACCTCAAGCTCGTGCAGCAGCATCAGCACCTCCTCGCGTACGGCATACTCTGATGACGCGAGTGCAGCCTGTTTATGCAAAAGTGTATTTTGCGCCAGTGCGACCTCAATATTACGGCCGCCTGTTCCATCAAATAAAGGCATACTGAACTTGAGGTTGGCCCGGTACCGATCGCGGCTGGAACTCGTGCTGTTGACGTATTCACGGGCCTCAAGCTCGGCACTTAACACCGGTGAATTAAGCTTTCGGGCAACATCAATGGCGGCTTTTGCCGCGGCCACATCGTGGCGCAGGAACTGTAGCGCAGGGGATGACAGAATAACCCGATCCACCAAGTCTGCATAGTTAGGAATCTCGCGCTTGCGGTAGACCGCAAGATCAGGCATCACCAGTTCGCTGGATAATTCACCTGGCCTACCCAGTGCGAGGGCGAGCTGGTGCCGGGTCTGGCGACGCTGTAAATCGGCTTGTAGGCGTGCAACATACTGCTGGCGATACGTGACCTCGCGCTCAGCCACCTCCAGATCAGAATACTGCTCAAACCGAGTCTGGCGCTCAAGCATGCGCGTGTAGCGAAAATAACTGATCGCCATACGCTCATCATGCATCTGGTAAGCGTAATCGGACAGGGTGACTGCAAAAAAACGCTCCATAATCTCAAGAGTGTGTCGGCCATGTCTTGCCTCGTAGATCGCCTGCTTGGCCTCCAGGGTTGCTCCTGCCACTTCACGGCGGCTGGCGCTGCGACCAAAATCGGTTAAACGTTTGCGCCACACTAACCCATAACGGCTGTCGTTCTGAAAATCGACACCAGACACAGAAGCCTTGCTTGCCGCACGCGGCTGTAGTTCAAGTAATACGCTTGCCCCAAAACTTGATTCCACTTTCTGCAAGCGAATCTGGGCAGCCAAGACCCCGGCTCGCGCAAGGCGAAGGTTCGGATGGTTTTCGCCAGACAGTCGCAGAGCGTCCTGGAGTGTCAGCGGTTGAGGTAGGGGCTCAAATGGTGCAATAGCGCTGTCCGCCAGCGCTGGCAACTGTGCCAATCCGGCACCAAACACCAGTAGGGCTAGCTGCGCAGCACGACGCATCATCAAAGATCTACTGCCAAGCCAAAGACCGCCTTCGCACATTGACTCAGGAGGATTCCTCCCGGCGCTTGCGCTTGTACCGGGAAAAACGCTCGGTCTTGAAATGGGCGCCAACGACATATTCGCCCAACCAGAGGAATTCCTGTGGATCACGGGTTGTACCGGTATAGCGGGTCAGCAATTTCCCTTGAGGATCGAAAAACAAGAATGTTGGAGTGGCGCGGACTCGGTTATGTCGAAGTGCAAACTCAGTTTCTGACACTTCGACTCCATCGAATCCTGTCACCAAAGCGTCTCCGTCCGTGTTGAGTGCAATCACCCGGAAATGAGCTCGAAAATAATCCTGTACCTGGGGCTGATTAAGCACAGTGTCCTTCATTCGCGTGCACCAGGGGCAATCGTCCGTTTCAAACATCACCAAAACGCCGACCTTACCCTCCTCTTGCGCGATTTCTGCTTCCTCAGACAAGTCATTGAAACTGTCCTGGAAAAAATGCACAGCCGGATCACGGACTTCGCCGGCCATTGCCGGCCAAGCTAAAAGAACCAAACCGAACATGAGAACTGCTCGGAGTGCAGCAAACAGTGTCATACGAAAAGACCTCCAGGGAGGCTTAAGGATAATCCGAATATTGTTACAATATAATAATATATTAAAACTTAGACAAGTTGTTCTAAGATCTGGGTGGGCATAACTCCCTGGCGTGCACTGCGCGGCAGCGCTTGTCGTTGGACCATCGGAGAGTAGTCAAGAAATGCAACTGGATCCCTCCTTCGGCCACAAGCCTTATCGATTCTTGCGCGAGCGGTTCTGAGCTGCATCAGTCGTCGAGCCCATCACTGGGCGCATCCGCGGTGCGGGAACGACCGCCGACGCCAACACCGCCATCTCTGCAGCCACACACGCCCCCAGTAACGTCACCAGCCAGGACACAAAAATCCAGACCAAAAACACCGGTATCGTCCAAAGCGCGCCATAGATAATCTGATAGGTGTTGAAATTGGCGATGAACAATATAAATACATGCTTTGCGATTTCGAACAAGACCATAGCGGTTATCGCCCCGGTCAGGGCATAACGGAATCGTACCGGGCAATTTGGAATCACCAGGTATATCAAGAGAAAGCCCAGGCCTTCCACCAAAGCCGGCAATCCCAGCAAAGCCGTGGTGCTGACCAGTTGCTCGTCCGGTATTAAATCCAAAAAGACCAATGAACCCAGATAGGAGCTCAAAGACAAGCTTGCAGCCGCCAATATCGGACCTAAAGTCAGCATCGCCCAGTAAAGCAGCAGACGTTGCATGGGTGTACGACCTTTGCGCACTCCCCAGATACCATTAAGCGCATCCTCGATGGTTGACAACAAAAGCAACGCAGTTGCCATCAGTGCAACCAAGCCCAGGCCAGTCAGCGTTCCTGCCTGGCTGGAAAATTCGCGTAGATAGCCACTCACTACCTCGCCCGTCGCCGGCACCAGATTACTGTAAAGAAAATCTTCGACGCTGCCACGCCAACTGGAAAAAAAAGGAAATAACGACAGAATCGAAAAACTCACTGTGATCAGTGGTACCAGCGCCAACAAGGTAGTGAACGCCAACGCCGAGGCAACACGGTGCAAGTGGCCCTGGCGAACCCGGCTGAACACCCGGGTAATAAGGCCTATTGAATAGGAACTGGAATGTTTCACAAGATCATCGGCAATGATCAGCGGACAAATTCCCGACTCATAGCCGTTTCGCCGTCACATCGTTAACCAATTGTGAAAAAAAAGGCCCCGGAATACCGAGGCCTTTTCGATATAGCCCGCGGGCGGCTCAGTTATAGACCGGTCCCGCATCTGCCTGTTCGGCCGCTTGAGCGACGCCCATTTGTGCGGCTTCCGATACCCGGTTGGCCATCCGGTAGGCTTCGCTGGCGTCACCCGCTTCGAGTTTTGCCTTTGCCGCCTTGAGTAATTTGCTGATGCTCACGGCTTTGCCGCCCGTTGCTGAATCAATCAGGCGCCAGACGCCTCCAACTCCCTTAGCGGCGTCTAGATCGGCACTCGCCTGCGCAATCATCTGCGCTGCGTCATCGGCTGTTGCGGTGCTGGCCTCGCTGGCTTGAGTTGCCTCCAGGTACTTAAGATCAGTAGCCTCGGTAACACCCAGTGACCAGGCGCCACGTGTCCGAGCATGATCAATGGCCTCTTGAATCTGAAAATCTGTCAGATCCCTTTCAATCTGAATTAATTGGCCCGGGTAGATCAGATCAGCGTCGCGAATATCAGCGCGGTTACGTTTAAAAAGTAACGGCCACTGGTAGGGATCGCCGTACACTTTAAGCTGCGAGGAAATCCCCCACAAGTGATCACCGCCCTGCACAACGTAAGCCGATATTGACGGCACGGGGACCGATGGCTGGCAAACGAAAGAATCAGGATGTCGGGTGCACCAATCGCCGGAGTCGGCTGTCTTTTCATGACAGACGAAAGAATCAGGATGTCGGGT
>JAPKAJ010000158.1 GCA_028825345.1 Arenicellales bacterium
GCCGAATCCGTGGCGGGGTGAGGGAAACCAGGCGCTGCCAGCCAAAGCTCAAGGGGTGGCATCAGCCCCGACATAGGTCTTAAAAGCCTGCAAATCCAGGAAATACCGACAGACCTCGACATCAGCGGCCATCAGCAGGGGAACCTTCTCACCGTAGGCGTAGGCCCAGTCCGGGCTCTGATCGACATCATGCACCTTCAAAGAAAAACGGTATTCATCTTGCAGTGCCACGAGCTGTGCGTGCATATCCTCGCACAGGTGACAATTACGGCGCACGTACAAATCGAGAATCCCGGTTGGCATCAACTCTCCCGAAGGCATAGAACCTTTTCAGCTGAAAGGATATTCTAAGGGCTGGTTACTGCTGGCTCATACTCATGCCCTTATCACTCTGGCTATCCATGTCGGCCATCTGCATTCTCGGCGCGATGTCTCCCGGACCCAGCCTGGCAGTGGTAGTACAGAACACTTTGGCAGGCGGGCGCGCTCAGGGGGTTGTGACCGCGCTAAGCCATGGCGTTGGAATCATCATCTGGGCTCTGCTGACGGCGGGCGGGATTGGCCTGCTGATCACCCAGCAACCTGCTCTCTTCGACGGCATGCGCTACGGCGGGGCGATCTTGCTGGTGTATCTTGGAATCCGCAGCCTGCGCAGCACAGCGAGCGCCGCCGAGGCGTTGCACACGGTTGCCGCCGCCGCCCACGCTACCCCGGTCCGGGATGGCTTCGCCATCGCCATCACTAATCCAAAGATTGCACTTTTCTTCCTTGCCCTTTTCAGCCAGTTTGTCCGACCCGAGGCCGGAATGGGCGAGAAAATGATCATGGCGCTGACCGCCGGGGTCATCGATGCGCTCTGGTATGCGCTCGTTGCATTGGCACTGTCGCACTCAGCAATCCTTGACCGCCTGCGCGCCCGGGCTCGAATGCTGGACCGTCTTTTTGGCCTGATTCTGATTGCACTGGCGGTCCGCGTCGCCCTGTAACGCTATTCCTGCCGTAGAGCAATCTTGTTGCGGCGCGCAATCTAGTGCGACCCAGTCACGCTACATAAAGACAAATCACTTCATTTACAGGTATTTTCTATCTCTATGCAAACGTCCTAGTTGACAACGTTATTTGTGCAGTGCACCATTCGTGGCTAACGAAAATGAGGTGAACGTGGTCCAGGCCAAATACCTATCCACAGGCACCCGGGCCGCGCCGGGAGGCGAATTATGCAGATCACAGACAAAGTCAGCGTCGTTACCGGTGCCGCCAGCGGCATAGGCCGTGCCACAGCACTGGAACTCGTGGCGCAGCGCATCAAGGGTATCGCCCTGGTAGACCTTAACGAGGGGCCACTGCGTGATCTCGCAGATGAGATCAACAGCGCGGCGGGCAGCGAAATTGCTTTGCCATTCGCCGGGGACGTCACCGATGAGGATTTTCGTGTCCGGGTCTTTGATGAGACGGCACGTCGGCATGGCACTGTTCAAATCGTGGTTCCTGCTGCCGGCATTTTTCGCGACCGCATGGCGGTCAAAATTGATCGCGACAGCGGAGAGGCTGATATCTACCCGGCGGAGGTCTTTCGCCAGGTCCTCGAAGTAAATCTGATTCACCCGGTTTACTGGGCCATGGAAATGATCGCGCGAATCGCGGTCGACCGACGTAAGCGCGGCCTGAAAAAATGGCTGGCCGAGGAGAAAATCCAAGGCACCATTATCTTTATAGGGTCGGTATCCTCGCGGGGCAACCGCGGCCAGGTCTCCTACGCCAGCACTAAGGCGGGTCTTGAAGGCGCGGCCTCAACGCTAATGAAAGAGGCGATGTTCCACGGGGTACGCACCGGAGTCATCCATCCCGGCTTTGTCGACACACCGATGCTTCAAGGTATGCCGGAAGGCTATGTTGAGCAGCATATCCTCCCAGATACCCAACTCGGCCGGCTAATCCGGCCTGAGGAAATCGCCGACGCGATTTGCTTCATGATCCGAAATTCTGCGGTCAGCGGCCAGTTATGGGCCGATGCCGGCTGGCACCCCGCCCCTGCCTGATACCCCCGTCGGGCCCCCGGGGAACTGGGTTTTGGGCCACGGTAACGGCTTGCGCGCTTGAGTCACGAAGGGGCGGGTCTTATGATCCGCATTACCCCTTTTCCCGTCGCGGTCATGACCGGGCGTCACTAGCCCAACCCACGCCATGAATAAGCAATCCCTCGATCCCCTCTGGATCGGTAAAACCTTTGACGACTTTCTGTTTCGCCCGCAAATGGGTGTTACTGCCAGCCGCGCTGCTATACCGCTGAGTTCGAGTCTGACTCACGCCATTGCCTTGGAATTACCCATTATCTCGTCCAATATGGATAGCGTCACCGGCGGTGACATGGCACAGACCATGGCACTTGAAGGCGGATTAGGCGTTGTTCACCGCGGGCAAAGCATTGAGCGCCAAAGTGATACTGTGGCACGGGTCAAACGCAGCCACAGCGCGGTGATTGAACACCCCCGCACACTGCCCGCCGGCTCTACGATCGGTGAGGCCCGCGCATTCGCGCGCAAGTACAAGATCAACGGCATCCTGATAGAAAATTCGCCAGGTAGTGCGATTCTCGCTGGTGTACTGACCCGTCGAGATATTCCGTGGGACCGCTCGCAGGACAGCGAGATTGTCGACCACTTCATGACGCCACTGGCCCAGTTAAAGACCGCAGGACCACAAGTGGCCACCGAAGAAGCGGAACGCATCATGTTTGATGGGCGCATCGAGCGACTGCCGCTGATCGACGATGAGCAACGTATCCATGGGCTCATCACACGCAAGGATGTGCGCTTTTTACGCGAGCGCCCATTTGCCAGCAAAGACGCCAAGGGCCGGCTACTCGCGGGAGCGGCTGTTGGCTGTTCCGGGGATTTTTTAGAGCGCGCCCAGGCACTCCTCGAAGCCGGTGCCGACTCCCTTTTTGTGGATATTGCTCACGGCCACTCGCAGGTCATGCAAAACGGGATCGAGCGTTTGCGCGCGCAGTTTCCCAACGTACCGCTGGTCTGCGGCAATGTGGCCACGGGTGCAGGCGCTCAATTCATGCGTGATCTGGGGGCTGATGCAGTCAAAGTGGGTGTTGGTCCGGGTCGGGGCTGCCGGACACGCCTTGAGACTGCGGCCGGAGTACCGCAACTACAGGCCATTCGCGAGGCCTGGTGCGCGGTGGGTGGCGAGATCGCCATCATGGCAGATGGCGGTGTGCGTCACGACAAGGATATCTTCCTGGCACTTGCCTGCGGTGCTGACACCGTAATGCTCGGAAGCGCGCTGTCAGGTACCGATGAAGCGCCAGGACGGGTGATCGAGGATCCTGCGACCCACAGTAAGAAGAAGATATACCGCGGCATGACCTCCCCTGAAGCCGTGATGGAATCGCTCTACGACGGCGAGGACGCTGAAGCTGTGGATGCGGCGCTGGCGACACCGCCGGAGGGTCAGGAAATCCAGGTGCCCTACCGCGGTGGTGTGGTCGATATCCTCCACCGAATTCGCGGCCATCTACGCTCGGCGGTCAGTTATGCCGGCTGTGAATCCCTGGCCGGTGCACGTGAGATGACCCTGCCTGACCCGCTGCAGTACCTGATCGTACTGTCCGATGCCGCACGACGGGAGTCCTACGAACGCTGAGGCTCGCCCAAACGCAATGAGCAATACCCCAGCGCCGACAACTGCTACCCTGGGGCCGACGGCGACCCCCGAATCTGGGGCATGGCACCTGCTGGGACTGATCGCCCCACTGGTTACCCTGACGGGCATCGTTGCAGGTCAACCAGCGGCTGGCGCCATCTTAGTGCTGGTGCTCTACCCGCTTGTGGATCTCGCCCTGGCCCGACCCGCACCAGCACGGGCAGTGCGTAGCGATGGGCAAGGCCTTTCGCTGCTGCTTTATATACACGTACTGTTGCACACCAGCGTGATTGTGGCGCTGTGCTGGCGTTCTGCAATCGATGGTAATACGGCCGCCACCTGGGTCGCTATGCTCAGTGTTGGGATCAACAGTGGCTCGAGCGGCATCATCGTGGCGCATGACCTGGGCCACAACTCCGCACGATCAATCAATCACTGGCTCGGACGCTGGAATCTGCTGCTGACGCTTTATCTGCATTTCACGATTGAGCACAATCGCCATCATCACCCGGCGGTTGCGACTGACACCGACCCGGCAAGCGCGCCGCGGGAACGCAACTTCTGGCAACAACTGGCATACACCATCCCTGCCCAGTTTAAGAGCGCCTGGTTACTCGCCGGGCGCAGTGGGTCGCAGCAACGTTTCAACCGGGTGCTGCGCGGTTTACTGCTCCAGAGTATCCTGGTCATCGGTATATGGCAGGGACTGTCGGGCAGCGTCGCTTTGGCTTTTGTCGGCCAGGCGCTGATCGGCATCTTCATGCTGGAATACGTCAACTACATCCAACATTACGGGTTGCGCCGCGAGCAAGGCACTCCGGTGACGGCACAGCATTCCTGGCAGACAGAGGCGCGCTGGTCACGCTGGACACTGCTGGAATTAACTCGCCATCCCGCACACCACCTGCACCCGGGGCGACATTTCTGGGCGCTGCAACCTTGCCCCGATGCACCCACACTCCCTGCGGGCTACTACGCCCTGTTCTGGCCGGCGCTGATTCCCCCATGGTGGCGCCGACTGATGGACCCCTTGCTGGAGCCTGTCAACAGACCAGGGTGACCCGCGAACACGCTTTGGTTGGGCACTTCATTTACGCCATGACGGCAGTGACAGCTGTTCCGGCTTTTCTAGCACAACCAACGCTGGCTCAGCCGGGTACGATCTGTGCCAGGCCCATGGCGAGTCCCGGGTAACGGATCACGACTCCCAGGTGTTCGCGCATCAGGGTGTTATCTATGCGCTTGGACTCAGCCAGGTAGGAGCGCATCTCGGGGCTTAACTGCGAGCGCGCCGTCTCGGCATCGATCACTGGCGGGCGGGGAAGATCAACTGCATCGGCGACCTGAAAGAAAAAGTCAGTCATAGTTGAGGGATACCCGTCACTGATGTTATAGACCGGACGTGGTTCATCGATCCGCGCGGCTGCGAGACAGGCGCGGACCAGATCTTCGACGTGTACCCGGTTGCTCCAGGGGCAAAGCGCCGGCGCCAGCACCGGCTGCCCGGCCCGCAACCGTTTCAGCGGTAATTGACCCGGCCCGTAAATGCCCGGCACCCGAAGCGCTACCAGCGCTACCCCCAGGGCATCACACCATTTACGCATGACCATCTCGGCATCTACACGCCGCCGTGCGCGATCCGTTCGCGGCGCCAGCACTCGCTCCTCGGTCACCCATGCCCCCTGGCAATCACCGTATACCCCGGTGGTGCTGATCAACACCACCCGCGACGGTGCCTGACCATCTGCCAAAAGACGTCGCGTCAAATTTCGCAGGCGCAGATCCTGGCTGCCATCAGGCGGTGGTGGTGCGAACCAGTACAGCACCCTGTCAGTCACTGGCACCGAAAGCGTTATTTCCGTATCAAGGTCTGCACTGACCGCTTCAATGCCTTCAGCACCCAGT
>JAPKAJ010000159.1 GCA_028825345.1 Arenicellales bacterium
AATGCGGCGTACCGCAAGGTACCGTGGGTTCGAATCCCACCCTCTCCGCCATTTAACTGAACCAATCCAAACAACCTCTGGATGCGGGCCAATGAGCCTATATGATAAAGAACGACTGCCTTTTTTGTGACTCAGATAATGCTGAGCTGATCGAAGAAAACGAGCTTTGCTACAGCCGTAGAGACGGATATCCGGTGACACCCAGACATACGCTGATTATTCCAAAAAGGCATGTAGCGTCTTACTTTGATCTGTACGATCGCGAAGTCAGGGCGATGCACCAAATGTTGATCGAGATGAAAAATAAAATACAGGGATCCGATGAGACCGTTAGCGGGTTTAATATTGGTGTGAACGCTGGCGAGGATGCGGGCCAGTCAATATTTCATGTGCACATGCATTTAATTCCGAGAAGAAAAGGGGATATCGACAACCCACAAGGAGGCGTTCGTGGCGTAATCCCCAATAGACGGACCTATACCAGGAAGTTTAAGGAATCGCAGTAATCCGAGGATCTCACACCCTTGGTGAATAGCAAAAATCCGTGAATGCGAAGCCACCCGAGTCGCAGAATCTGCAGTAAAGAATAATAGGCATGTGGCGCGACCGTTGGGGCCAAGCGTCACCGGCGCCGCAGAAGGCGCTTTGTAATGGTCCTGGCGTTAGCAGGCGCTTGGCCAGGAAAGTGATTCTGATTCAACCTCCGGCGTTGCTCGGTTGAGACTCACCCAGCACCCGCAAATTGTCTTCTGCCGCGCGATTCCCCTGAAGGGCAGCCTCATTAAACCAGTGCACCGCGACTGCCCGGTTTGGTGGGACACCCTCGTAGCCTGTCATGTATAGAACTCCGAGGTTTGTCTGTGCTGGGGCATACCCTTGCTCGGCCGCCTTTTGGTACCAGAACGCAGCCGAGCGATAGTCAGCATCGATTACCAGGCCGTCGAAGTAAAAATCTGCAAGATCAGACTGTGCCCAAGCGTTACCCTGGCTGGCGGCCAATTGCACCGGAGCGAGGGCCGCACTGAACATACCTATAGCCCGGGGTTTATCACGGCCTGTTCCGCGGGCTTCGAGCAGCATCCGCGCGACTCGGACCTGAGCTCTGGGGTAATTGCGCTCGGCCAGGGGTTGAAGGAACTGGTATGCCTCACGGTAGTTTCCGCCATAGTAGGACTTGATACCACCAGCGAGATTCAACTGATCCTGCTCTTTGGCCATTTCCCGAGCTTTAGAGATCCGGGCGTCTGCCTCCGCCTGCAGGCGTTGTTGCTCGGTAGCAAGATATTCTCGACGTTGCAGGTGCTCAATCAGTGTGCCAACGCCGGCATCCGTGGGGTCGATTGCTTTGGCAATCTGCAGGCTTCGTGCTGCATTGCCTAATTCATTTTGTGACAGGGCATCGCGGGCTTGTCGCAGGTAGAAGGCTGTGATGTTGCCGATGCCGTTGCGGGCCCGTTGGTTGGCGGGGTCAAGATCCAAGGCGGCGCGGTACAAGGTTAGGGCGTTCTCTCCAGGCGGATCTATCAGTCGGTCAGTGTCAAAGGCGGTCAGTGCCCGGGCCAGTAGCGCCTCTATTTGTTGACTTCGCTCACGCTCCCGGCGGTGTTGCTCCATCTGCGCTTGGGCCAGTGCTTTTTCGCGCGCCAACGCCTCTTGCCAGTGCGTTTGTGCGCGATCAATCTGTGCGGAAGTTTGGGTAAAGTGCTTATGTCCCGCTATAACACTTGCTGCCAGGGATAACTGTTCACGCGCGTTAGTGAACTCCTTGGCATCTACCAGATTGTCAATGCGGGCGAGTATACGGGCGATTATCTCCTTAACACCGCGGGTAGCGGTTTTGTTTTGTGGATCTATGCGCAGTATGGCAGTGAACTCGCTGTAGGCACTGGCACCGGGTGGGTCGATCAGGCGCCCTTGTGCCAGATATTCTTGAGCTCGAGCAAAGTGGGGCTCACTAAGAAGCTTAAGTTGCTCAGCATCTCTATACGCGTTAACCCGGTTTAGATCATCTTGCTTTAAGAAGTCCTGCGCCGCGGCGGGTAGTGAGGTGCTGACCACTTGCTGGATATTGGGCGATTCACGACTGGGCTTTGGGGGTGGCTCATGGGTAGTAGCACCGATAATTTCGATCGTAGTACGCGTGGTTGTTTCCAAGGGAGTCGGCCTTGGCGTTGTCAGCAGGTAAATAACCAGGAGTGCAGACAGCGTGATCAGCGCGCCCAGGGCTAACCGCATTGTCAGATGTCGGTACAGTCCTTGCAGTGAGGAGCCTAGAACTTTCCCAACAGAGCCTAAGAATGAGGCGGTACTTCTTGAGGATTGATGAGGCGTAGTGCGGTGCTTGCCCGGTTTCGTGGGGCGCAATGTGAAATCGTTGTAGGGCTTGCCTGTCAGCACTTTACCCGCGCTCTCCAGATCATTTGCGATCTCCAACCCAGGGCTCGATGATCTCGTTACTTCAAGCGCTTTGAGCGTGTCTTCAAAAGCCTCACGGGATTCGCTGAAAATAGGCTCTTGCCTCGCAGACCCTTTTTCCGGAGCAGCCTGGATAGGCGAGGCTAGCTCTGTCTCAGTCGGAACTTGAATGGCGGCCTTTACCCGAGGCGCCGCGTTTGACCGCGACCTTGCTTCATTGTTTTTGGGGTTTTGATCCTTTGCCACCTTGCCCAGCGCTGATAGCGCAATGGCGCTTGCGCCACGCAGCATTTTTGACCGCGTTTGCGATACGGTTGGAGACTGCGAATTGAGCCCAGCTTGGGGCGGGTTAATTGGTTCGACAGATGGTCGCGAAACGTTAGTGGCGGAGTCCTGAACGGGCTCTGATTCACTATCCGCTGCTGGGTGAATTGATGCGGTCGGGTCGAGAGCGCTGACGATTGTCTCGGCGTCTTGTGGCCTGGCCGCAGGCTCTAATGCCAGCAACTGATCGATGAGCGTTAGAATAGATCGGGAAAAATAGTCTTTTCCAGCCTCAATCGCCGGTACCAGGGGGTCATCTTGACCTCGGTCTGTGACGCTCAGTCGGGTTAGCGCGTCGGTCGGCCCAACACGGCAGGCTCCCTGATAGAGGATAGCCCCAAGAGCGTAATAATCAGTCCAGCGACCCAGTTGCCCGCGAAAACTGGCGAGTTCGGGAGCCCGGTAATCGTGCCCATTGGATTTATCTTCTGCGGGGTAGTGCAGCTTGTCCGTAGTAAAACCACAGATAAGGAGTTTGTCTTCATCCGCTAGCAGAATTCGTTGCGGGCTGAGTTCAAGGTGCAGGGCACCGGCGTCATGAGCCGCGTCGAGATAGGTTACTGCCGAATAAAGAATAGTCTTTAGCGTTTCCTCCGGGAGTCGTTCGCCGGTGTTCAGCAGGTCAGCCAGCGACGCGCGGATGCGTAGATCGATGGCATACCACGCTGTGCCATCCTTTTCTTCGTAGCGGGAGATTCGACCGGGATGATCTATCTGGCTGAGTACCCGGGCCAATAATAGGAATTCGCTGAGCCCTTGTTCAAAGTCGGGATTAAAGTCAGCATCGCAAAGGAGAAGGGAAACACCGTCTTGATCGCGCAGAGCGAATTGCAGCGGAAAATACTCCTGGATAACAATGCCACCGTTGTTCGCTGTGTAGGTAAACCCGCTGTCAGCTTGCACAAGCATCCGGGAGATGATGTTGTTGCCAAGCTGTGCTCCTGTCTGAAGTGGAGTTGCCCGCAGTTCGCCGGGATTACGGTTGTCGGCGCTGGTTGATGCTCCGGCGTTTGGTTCCGTGTGTGAATCAGCGGTCATGTTGTTGCATCTGCGCTGTTATATCTCTGGATAAAGTAGCGGGGCCGGGATGCCGAGGCTTTTGAGCCAAAAGGTCGTAAAGCAGTCGCTATTCCCAATCTTGAGGTAACTAATGTGTGCACCGCTTGTAACTGTTTTTCCAAGCGAGTCGAAGATCCTGTTCAGGTGTTTGTTCTGATCGAATTTCAGGTTGAGATTCCAAGATCAGGGTAAATTTTGTCTGGCTGGCTGAATGCGCCGTTTAGGCCCATATAATACCCGGATTCCGAAGCCATTTATAGATGAATGATCCATTCGACTGGAAGATTTGGCCCGAGAGCCTCTATGTCTAAAGAAAAGATAAAGTGCCAACCCTGGTTTCTATTCCAGATTAACGCAAGCGGCCTAGGTTAATGACAGTAATCCACAAGCTTCGAGCAAGCCGCCGTATGCAGCAGGTGCAAGCGCCTATTATTCCAACGATCGAGGATTTGATCCAGGCTAATCCGGGTACGATTTCCCTAGGTCAGGGGGTGGTGCACTATGGGCCGCCACAGACCGTGCATGAGGCGATCAGCAGATTCTGGGACGACCCACTGAGCCACCTATATGGTCCAGTTGAGGGGATTGACCCGTTGAGAGAGGCTCTTGTTGAGAAGCTCTCCCTGGAGAATGGAATCGCCGCACAGGGGCGAGCGGTGGTGGTCACAGCCGGAAGTAATATGGGATTCCTCAACGTGCTTTTGGCGATCAGTGATCCGGGCGATGAATTTATTCTGCCAGGGCCTTTTTATTTCAATCAGGAAATGGCCGTGAGGATTGCAGGCTGTGTCCCGGTCGCAGTGCCTACAGATGTCGATGGTCAGTTAGATCTCAAGGCGCTTGAAAGCGCTATTACCCCACGAACACGGGCCATAGTCACTGTGTCACCGAATAACCCAACCGGCGTCGTATACCCGGAAGCAGATCTTCGGGCGGTGAACCGGCTATGCCTTGAGCAGGGCATCTACCATATCAGCGACGAGGCTTACGAGTACTTCCTTTACGATGGTGTGCAGCATTTCTCACCAGGCGCAATCACCGACAGCGCCCAGCACACGATCTGCCTATACTCGCTGAGCAAGGCCTACGGCTTTGCCAGCTGGCGCATCGGCTACGCGTCAGTGCCTGAATCGCTGATGGGGGCCTTGCGCAAGATTCAGGACACTAATGTTATTTGCGCTACGGTGATAGCGCAATATGCCGCTATCGGCGCACTGCAGTCCGGTCGTGACTACTGCATGCCTTATGTGGCTGAGCTCGCAGCTGTGCGCGCCCAGGCGCTGGATGCGGTCGAATCGATAACAGACAAAGTTCGCCTGTTGCCTGGTGAGGGAGCGTTTTACCTGTTTCTTGAGGTCCCCGGTTATGCTGATGGCGACCTTCGCCTTGCGACCCGGTTGATCAAAGAGCATGGAGTTGCGGTGATCCCCGGTAGTGCTTTCGGGGTGACTGATCGTTGCACACTGCGCGTCTCTTTTGGCGCTTTGCAAAGTGCCAGCGCTATCGACGGTATTGGACGATTGATGTCAGGACTCAACGCGCTGGCCTGACGTCGCTGAGACGGGTTTGCGCGTAGCGCGCAAGTCAGATACCCTTTGCCACCCTACGGAGAGGTGGCCGAGCGGTTGAAGGCGCACGCCTGGAAAGTGTGTATACGTTAAT
>JAPKAJ010000160.1 GCA_028825345.1 Arenicellales bacterium
GCACATCGAACAGCGTGCCATAGGCATCAAAAACGCAGGCTTGGATTCCTTTTAAGGGTGTCATAAAACTGTTTTACCGCTCCGTCCTATGTGGCTTAGAAATAGGCGAAACCACGCTGCCCGGCGGAATTGAATAAGTGGCCGTCACATGCGCGACTAACTCCTCTTCTCCCTCGACAAACATTTCCACCTCGCCGACGGCCAAGCGCTTGCCGAGCTTGATGATCCGAGCATAAGCAAGCAGGTCACCAGGTTCGGGCCGATGCAGAAAATTGATATTCAAATTGGTGGTGACCGCAAGCTCAACGATACCAATACAACTCAGTACCGCGGCGTACAGGGCGTAGTCTGCCAGCCCCATCATCACCGGCCCGGAGATCGTCCCACCCGGGCGCAGAAATTCATTACTGTAAGGCGCCCGTACCGTAGCGGTACCACTATCCAAAGCCTCAAGGCGAAAACCGTAGGCAAGTGCAAAAGGCAGTTGTTCGCGAGTCAGGCTCTGGATCTCAGCAATAGTTGCTTGCGACATAACGGTTTACTTAAAACGCTGTTGAGGTGTAAGTTACGGGTCCGATCTGCCATGGAACTATTGCGATGACGTCAACCCAAGATTCCCAGGACGATTTACCGGTACTCGTGCAACAAAACCACTCGCCGGGTGTCCTGACCCTGACGCTAAACAGGCCAAACCAGTATAACGCCTTGTCGGAAGACATGCTGGCAGCCCTCCAGAGAGCTCTCGATGAAATTGCTGGGCGAGATGATCTTAAGGTGTTAATTCTTGCAGCCAATGGCAAAGCCTTTTGTGCCGGACACGACCTCAAGCAAATGCGCGCCCACCCGGACAAACAGTACTATGAGAGCCTGTTTGCTACGTGCAGTCAGATGATGCTGACACTCACGAAAATACCGCAAATCGTAATTGCCAAAGTGCACGGCATGGCAACAGCTGCCGGCTGTCAGTTGGTTGCCAATGCCGATCTTGCGATAGCCTCACAGGATGCCCGCTTCGCGGTATCGGGTGTTAATCTGGGGCTGTTCTGCTCCACCCCCAGTGTCCCGTTGAGCCGCAACGTATCACGCAAGCGAGCATTTGAAATGCTGGTCACCGGAGACTTTATCGATGCATCAACGGCAGTCGATTACGGCTTAGTGAACCAGGCGGTCCCCGCCGAGAGCCTTGATAGCGCGATCGACCAATTAGCACAAAATATTGCCGGCAAACCGACACAAACCCTGCGCGCCGGTAAGGCGCTGTTCTATCGGCAACTGAATTTGGGGTTAGCTGAGGCATACCAGATCGCCGGCGAAACCATGGCCTGCAATATGCTGTTCGAAGATGCCGTTGAGGGTATCGATGCCTTTATTGAAAAGCGCGCCCCTGACTGGCGCTGAAATTACACCCGTTCAGCCAGCCACAGCAGGCTTGCGATCGAGAAAACGGAACTGCAACGCCTCGGCAAGGTGCTCCTCACGCACCATTTCTGATTCCGCCAGATCGGCTATTGTGCGAGCCACCGCGCGTACCCGGTAATGCCCACGGGCAGAGAAACCCAAACACTCGGCGGCCTTCCTAAGAAAAGCCCGACTGTCTGTGGTCAGTGCAGTACAACACTCCAGTTCAGCAGATGTCAGTCGGGCATTGACGTTTTTCCCTCGGGCCTTCTGACGCTCGCGGGCGTCATGTACCCGGCTTCGGACCTGTGCGCTAGTCTCAGGTTGCGTGCTTGTGGAAAACAGCTCTACCGGCGCCAAGGCGCAGAGCCGAACCTGCAGATCGACCCGATCAATCAGCGGTCCCGACAAGCGTGCCCGATGGCGGGCAACCTGCTCCAGCGTGCAGCGACACCGGCCCGAGGGATCACCCTCATAGCCGCAAGCACAAGGGTTCATCGCACTTATCCATTGAAAGCGACTGGGGTAACGCACGCTTCGATTCGCCCGGGCAACCATAATTGCACCCGACTCCAGAGGCTCGCGTAACTGGTCCAATACGCGCCGGTCGAACTCCCCCAACTCATCCATAAACAATACGCCGTTATGCGCCAGAGATATCTCCCCTGGCATCGCCCGTGCTCCACCACCAACTAGAGCAACCGGCGAGATACTGTGGTGTGGCGCTCGAAACGGGCGCGCCCGCCAGTCATTAATATCAAACCCTGACCGCGATACCGAGTAGATGGTGGCGGTTTCCAGCGCCTCAACATCTGTCATGGACGGCAATAACCCTGCCAGGCGCTCTGCGAGCATCGTCTTGCCGCACCCGGGCGGACCCACCATCATCAGTGAGTGCTGACCGGCCGCCGCAATCTCCAACGCTCGGCGACCCAGTTGCTGACCGCTCACCTGTTTCAGATCAGGTACTGCGGGCGCTGCGGGCAACAACGGCGGCCCTGGCTGAGGAGTCACGAAGGCCGGCACTTCGCCTCGGAGATACGCAGTCAGTTGAGTCAAACTGACTGCGGGTACTACCTTGGCACTACGAACCAGGCAAGCCTCGTTATAGTTCTCGCTTGGCAATGTGACTGGATGACTGACAGCGCTTGCCGCGAGCACCGCTGGCAAAACTCCTGGAACCGCGCGCAACTCCCCTCCGAGGCTCAACTCGCCCAGATATTCCATATCGTCGAGCAGACTGTTACCCGGCAACTGCTGCGATGCAGCCAGAACACCTAGCGCAATCGGCAGATCAAAGCGACCGCCCTGTTTGGGCAGATCAGCAGGTGCCAGATTGACCGTGATCCGACGCGCGGGAAAATCAAACCCCGAATTGATCAGCGCGCTACGAACCCGCTCACGACTCTCGCGGACAGCGGCTTCGGGAAGACCAACGATAGTGAACGACGGTAGTCCACCGGCAAGGTGGACTTCAACTGAAACAGGGGGTGCGTCGAGGCCGTTGCCAGCCCGGCTTTGCAATCTCGCGAGGGACATGTTGACAGCTCCTTGTCATAAACTCCGATCCTTGGAATTGGCCTGCCGATCAGGGGTCGGCAGTATCCTGTAGTGCTTTTTCCAACTCACTGACCCGCTGTTGCAGCGACTCCACCTGCTCACGCGTTCGGGCCAGCACTTTCTCTTGAACATTGAGTTCTTCACGGGTAACAAGATCCATCTTGTCAAGCGATCCCTGTACCACGCCCCGCACGTTTTTCTTCATATCCTGGAGCAGTTCGCCAGGCAGCACTTCGCCCAGTGATTCGGCAATTTTTTTCAGGGACATTTTTTTCTCACCGTTCTACTGTACTCGACGTAGGGCACAAGAAACCTAATGTTACCAGAGAGGGGGTGAGATTTTTTGTGAAAAACGCACCGATTCGGGGCAACCCCAGTTTGGGTGCAACCTGGCAGTGCAGGTTCAAACCTCATCGCTTCATTTCGACTTGATTTATTGACCCGGACATCAGCTTTTCAACCTGGCACGCAAATTGCTTATTTGGGTTAAGGCGCTCGAATTGCCGTTGGGCAACAAAGTGCAAAGCTAAACCAATGCTACAGGAGAACACTGATGAAGCTGGTAACCGCAGTGATAAAGCCATTCCGGCTGGACGATGTGCGCGATGCCCTGGCCCAAATTGGGGTCAAGGGAATGACAGTCACCGAGGTCAAAGGTTTTGGACGACAAAAAGGCCACACCGAACTATATCGGGGTGCTGAATATGCCGTGGATTTTTTGCCTAAGATCAAGCTCGAAGTTGCCCTTTCAGCCGATCTGGTAGATCAGGCTATCGAGGCAATCACCAGTGCCGCCCAGACCGGAAAGATAGGCGATGGCAAGATATTTGTTTACAGCCTCGACCAGGTTATCCGGCTTCGCACCGGTGAGACTGGTAACGACGCCCTCTAACCCGACACGAATGCCAGGAGAACACCATATGAAACTTTTTCTTGTACCCAACATGGCCCGGCTGATGGTTGCCGTAGGCCTGTTCCTGAATGTCAGTCAGGCATGTGCCGATGAGGTCGAGCTCAGCGCAGGTGATACCGCGTGGATGCTCACTGCAACTGCTCTAGTGCTGTTTATGACCATCCCCGGCCTGTCACTGTTTTACGCAGGAATGGTTCGAGCCAAGAACGTCCTATCTGTACTGATGCAGTGTTTCACCATTACCGCCCTCATGACTATTCTCTGGGCACTATATGGATATTCCATCGCTTTTGGTGGTGAGGGTGCGTACTGGGGTGGACTAGATAAACTGTTTCTGCGCGGCGTCACAGTGGATTCCCTTAGTGGGTCTATCCCGGAGACCGTCTTCATGACCTTCCAGATGACGTTTGCCATCATCACCCCGGCATTGATCGTCGGTGCGTTTGCCGAACGGATGAAGTTCTCCGCCATGCTCTGGTTCATGGGACTCTGGCTGACCCTCGTTTATGCACCGATTACGCACTGGGTCTGGGGTGATGGTGGGTGGCTGGGTAACATGGGGATACTGGACTTTGCCGGCGGTACCGTAGTCCACATCAATGCGGGAATCGCAGGGTTGGTCGCAGCCCTGGTGCTTGGCAAGCGTAAAGGGTATCCAACTTCCCCGATGCCGCCGCATAACCTAGGCTACACCATGGTCGGTGCCGCCATGCTGTGGGTTGGCTGGTTTGGGTTCAATGCAGGCAGCGAGTTGGCGGCAAACGGCACTGCCGGGATGGCGATGGCAGTCACCCAGATTGCAACCGCAGCCGCTGCACTGGGCTGGATGTTCTGTGAGTGGCTTTCGCACGGTAAACCCAGCGTACTTGGAATCGCTTCCGGTGCCGTCGGTGGACTGGTCGCGATCACACCAGCTTCAGGCTCCGTTGGCCCAATGGGAGCACTGGCCATCGGTATTGCGGCCGGTGTCGGGTGCTTTCTCGCAGCAACTACCCTTAAGCGAAAAATCGGATATGACGACTCGCTCGATGTATTCGGAGTGCATGCGGTTGGCGGCATTATCGGTGCACTGCTCACCGGGGTATTTGCAGCAGAAGCACTCGGTGGCGCAGGTTTTGGCAGTGGCATCAGCAGTATTGGCGGGCAGGTTCAGACACAGGCTATCGGCATCATTGCCACCATTGTCTATACCGGCATAGTGAGTTTCATACTCCTCAAGGTTATCGACGGCGTGATGGGGCTTCGAGTCAATGAGGAGCAAGAAGCGGAAGGCCTCGATGTTGCCCTGCATGACGAGCGTGGTTACAACTTAAGCGCCTAGGCTCAAACCGACTCTTAACTAGAAAGGCGCCCTTAGGGGCGCCTTTCTTATTTATTCACCCGGCCTTACCCGATACTGCACGAATGATTCATCACGCAATGACCGAGCCCATTGATCAAATGATTCCTCGGTCTTACGGGCCCGGATTGCCTGCTCAGCCCGCCCGCGCCGAACTTCATCACCAAGATCAACCTCCCGCTTGGCAGTGACCTGGGCGATATGCCAA
>JAPKAJ010000161.1 GCA_028825345.1 Arenicellales bacterium
CTGATTGGTTACGCCTGGGTGGGGTGAAGAAACTGCGCGAGCTGAATGGTTATGATTCGACACGGGTGCTGGCAAGTGGAGATGCGCTGCTATTGCCAGTGACTGGGTCGGATCAGCAACATTCCTTTGAGCGTCGCCGGGAAGAATATCACCGAGTGCTTGTCGAGGAGTTCAAGGAAAACTTTGAGGTGACAGGCACTGAGGCCTATACCGTACGTCCCGGAGACAGCTTGTGGATGCTGGCCCACGAGTTTGAATTGCCGGTCTGGGTAATCACCCGTTTTAATCCGGGTTTACGCGCGGGGCCTCCGCGTGCGGGCGAAGATCTGCAGATTCCGCGTATCCGCTCCCGCCAAGGCTAAGCGCGAGCGTGCGTTTCAGTCGGAGTCATCGGTTTTTTGCTTAAACTCAAGCGCAACCGAATTGATGCAATAACGCTCCCCGGTTGGTGCCGGTCCATCATTGAATACATGGCCGAGATGGGCATCGCAGCGCCCGCATAGCACTTCGGTACGGATCATGCCAAGGCTTGCATCGGTGTGCTGGCCGACATCTGCTTCGGTAGCTGGTTGCCAGAAACTTGGCCAGCCCGAACCCGAGTCGTACTTGTGTCGTGAATCGAACAGTACTGCATTACAGCAGACGCAGTGGTAGTTGCCTGCCAGCTTGCAGTCATTGTACTCACCACTGAAAGGGGGTTCGGTGCCATGGGTACGGCAGACCTGGTATTGCTGATCGCTCAGTTGTGCGCGCCATTCATCCTCACTGCGAAGAACTTTTTCTTTCTCATTCATGAATGTGGGCCGGGTCTGTAGCCAATGATTCAGTTTGCCGTTGCGCTCGTGCGAGTCGGGTCTCATAGGCCTGACGCGCGATATCAATATCCTCGAGAAACCAGGTCAGCTCATCCATATGCAGGGCCTGGGGTCCGTCGACTAGCGCTTCTTCAGGTTTAGGGTGAAAATCGGCGAGTATCATGTTGGCGCCCGCAACCACACCCTGCGCAGTCGCATGCATGACGTCCAGGATACCATCGGGTCCGGCGTTACGACTCCCCACCGAATGTGATGGGTCGATACACACGGGCAAGTGGGTCAGGTGACGCACCACCGGCACATGGCCGAAATCGACCAGGTTGCGGTGCGGGTCGCCCATGTTGGTTTTCATGCCGCGCAGACAGAAAATGATATTACGGTTGCCTTCGCTGGCAAGGTATTCAGCAGCGTTCAGTGATTCGTCAAGGGTGATACCAAAGCCGCGTTTCAGCAGTACCGGTAACTCCTGTTGGCGACCAACTTCTTTGAGTAGTTCAAAGTTTTGTGTATTGCGGGTGCCGATTTGCAGCATCACCCCGGTTGGGTGGCCGGTCTTTTCAAGCGCCTGAAGAATCTCCCGTACGTGTGAGTCGTGGGTTACCTCCATGGCGATCACCCGGATACCGTATTTGCCGGCGAGTTCAAACACCCATGGCAGGCAACTGGCGCCATGCCCCTGAAAGGAGTAGGGGTTGGTACGAGGCTTGTATGCGCCCATGCGGGTACAGACCTGGCCGTTGTCGCGCAGGGCGCGCATCATCGTCTCGACGTTGACTGGATCGTCTACCGCGCAAAGTCCTGCGAAGACATGCAAAGATTGCTGATCAAAGCGCACGTCCTTATAGGTGAACCCCGAGGCGCGCACGTCTCCGGCATGGCGTCCGATCACGCGGTATTCGCGCGAGACCCGAACCACTTTCTCAACCCCGGGGAGGCTTTCGATCTCGGCCTGGTCCAGGCCGGCAACATCACCGACCACGTAGATCTCGGTGAGTGTACGGCCAGCGCCGATAATGCTGTGGCTATGGGGCGTGATCCCGGATCGGGTCGAGAGGTATTCCATGACAGCTTTGCCCTCGACGGTATCAAGCGCGCTGTCCGGATGCAGGATAACAATCATGGGGATACTCCCTGTTGTATTGGTAAGTCGGGGTCGTTGCCCCACTCGGACCACGAGCCTGCATAGCCTCGCACCCGGGTAAATCCCAGCGATTTGAGCATCATCCAGGCATGGGCCGAGCGGTGATGGGTCTGGCAGTAGGTAATGACCTCTTGCTGGGGATCTATCCCACGCAGGGTCAGCATGTCTTGCAGTTCAGAAGCGCCTTTCAGTCTTAGGTTGCGATCAGGGTCCATGGTATCTTGCCAGTTGATGTTTTTGGCGCCGGGAATATGACCACCGCGCGCAGCATAAGCTTTGGTTCCAGCATATTCCTCTGGGGTTCTGGCATCCAGCAGTACGACCTCGTCGTCATTCAGGTGCTCGAGCACATATTCGCGGGTGGCGAGTACCGTGGGATCGTGTGAGACCACCGGCAGAGTTCGGGTGTTATCGGGAAAAATCGGATCTTCGCTCACTGGGTGACCCTCGTTATTCCAGGCATGAATCCCCCCGTTCAAGACCCGCACGCTCGGGTAGCCCAGGTAATGCAATGTCCACGCAAGTCGCGCGGCCCGGCCGCCGCCGTCGTCATAGGCCACCACCCAGGAGACGGGGTCAAGTTTCAACATCCCAACCAGGTGGGCCAGTCGTTCCTCTGGCGGCAACAGACCCGGCGCTGGTTTGGTGCCGGCTAACAGCAATCGATAGTCCAGGTGCATCGCCCCCGGCACGTGTATCTGAGCGTAGGACTCGGGCTTGCCCAGATCGACTAGCAGTAGTTTGTCGTCATCGAGTAATGGCTCAAGCTCGTCAGGTTCGATCAGGATAGGGTATTGACTCATAATGCACCAAAATGGGGTCTGGCAGGATTGCACACCGCCCATGTCGGAAAAATAGAACAGAGCATTGTCACTATCTGGCCCGCTAATGCAACTGTACAGGGCGCCTGTGGGATTCAAGACCGCTGGCTGTATTGACCAAGGGCTCTTATGTGGCCTTGGGTCTGAGCCAATATTTTGGTCACTAGTCAATGTCTGCGATAATCCCCGCGTCGTCGGGTAGCCCGATTAATGCCCGACGGCCTGTTCCTTTTTCAGTGATCCACCTCAACCGACCTATCAGGAGCGCGCCATGAAGCTCGTCACAGCAATCATTAAGCCATTCAAACTCGACGATGTCCGCGACGCGCTGGCGGAAGTCGGCATCAAGGGTATGACGGTTACCGAGGTTAAGGGGTTTGGCCGGCAGAAGGGCCACACTGAACTGTACCGCGGCGCCGAGTACGTGGTGGATTTCGTACCTAAGGTCAAGCTTGAAGTCGCGGTGGATGCTGCGATTCTTGATCAGGTTATCGACGCAATTGTCGACGCAGCGCGTACGGAGAAGATCGGTGACGGCAAAATTTTTGTCTACGATGTGGAGCGTATCTTGCGCATCCGTACCGGCGAGACAGATCAGGATGCCCTTTAAGAGGGGGCCTGCCATTGCTCGTTTTACACTGGCGATTGTGGCCGCGAGATGTTCGAGACCTGGTACAAAATGGCAAGTCTGTTGCAGTCGGGGCTTGATCTCTCACCCATCATTACCCACCAGTTTTCGGTGGACGACTTTCAGCGCGGCTTCGATACCATGGGGTCTGGCCAGTCCGGCAAAGTGCTCCTGGATTGGCGTTGAGTATGTTGGTCTAAGGTGTGAGTTGCTGGCCTAGCGCCAAGTTTCACTATTCGAGTTGTCTCAGACTCGTTAACCACTCAGGTGTTCGAATTTGCCTCGGCCAGTGTGGGTATCAGGTGCACATCGCGCTGGGGGAAGGGGATCGAAATACCAGCGGCGTCAAGGCACAGTTTGGCATTTTTGTTGAGTTCAAACTTTAAGGTCCAAAAATCTGTGCGCTCACTCCAGCAGCGAAGGCTGAGGTCTACTGACGATTCACCCAGGCCTGTTACTAACACCTGCGGTGCGGGCTCACTCAGCACGCGGCTGTCCTGCTTTAGGTGATCAAGCAGTAACGTCATGGCTTTTTCGACATCGTCCTCGTAGGCGATGCCCACCGGAATATCCATGCGCCGGGTGGGCAGGCGGCTGTAATTCAGGATCGATGTGTTCCACAGCGAAGCGTTTGGTACCGAGCGGTACACCCCATCATAGGTTGTCATATCGGTGGTAAAAAGTCCGATCTCATCCACCGTGCCGGCAATACCGCCGGCGTCGATGTAATCTCCTACCTTAAAGGGCCGCAGCAGCAGCAGCATGATGCCGGCCGCAATATTCTGTAGTGTGCCCTGTAGCGCAAGACCAATGGCAAGGCCTGCTGCACCCAGCACCGCAATGATGGATGTCGTCTGAATCCCCAGGCGGGCCAGCACGGCCACCAGAGTGATCGCGATAATGGCATATCGGGCCACAGACGAAATAAAAGGCTTTAAGGTGGTATCCATACGGGGCAGGCGATCGAGCGTGCGCAGGATGAGTTTTTGCACGCGTCTGGCCAACCACCAGCCGAGAACCAGAATGGCGAGTGCCGCAGCGATCTCCAGGCCGAAGCTGATGCCAGTTTCGATCAAGGCATGAATTTCAGGGGATAGTGTCGTATCCATTGCCACATTCTAACGTGGAACGCGCTATAGGTAATTTCTTTGGGCGTTCAGCAGTTCTGTTTGGGCCTATCCATTGCGGCTCAACGCTGTATGATCTAATCCGTGTTGGATGAGAAAATGTTTTGAGGGGAATTGATGGGCGATAGAGAGTCAAACAGCGATATTCAGCGCTGGCGCGGACGTGTAGCGGTGGTAACGGGCGCATCGAGCGGCATTGGTCGGGTGATCACCCTGAACCTGTTAAAGGCGGGCATGCGCGTGGCAGTTTGTGCCCGGCGCCTTGAGGCAATCGAGGGTCTTGGGGAGGAGGCCGGCATGCCCGATGCTTTTTTGGCGTGTCGGGTCGATCTTCGTGTCGCAAGCGAGATTGGGGGGTTTTTCGATACGGTGCGTAAGCGCTGGCAGGGCGTGCATGTGCTGGTCAATAACGCGGGCCTGGGTTTTGCCGGTGATCTTGCCTCGCAGGATCCTGGCCAGTGGCGCGAGATGCTTGAGGTTAACGTGCTGGCACTTTGCATCTGCACCCAACAAGCCCTGGCCCAGATGAAGGAACACAACGAGGAGAGTCATATTATTCATATCGGCTCCATGAGTGGGCATCGGATACCCCTAGGGGCTAACGGGGTCTACGGTGCCACCAAATTTGCGGTGCGCGCGCTTACCGAGTCGTTACGCCAGGAGATGCAGGCCGCTAAGCGAGCGGTGCGGGTGACGACTATCAGTCCGGGCCTGGTCGAGACGGGCTTTGCCTCCAATTACGCCGGCAGTGCCGATGCGGCAGAAAAAACCTACAGTGCGCTTAAGTGCCTGCAAAGTGAAGACGTCGCCAGTGCGGTTCTCTATGCGCTGGCCCAGCCTGATCATGTGCAGATACACGATATCCT
>JAPKAJ010000009.1 GCA_028825345.1 Arenicellales bacterium
ATCTTTTTGGTGGCCGTGGCGGCATTCCAAGTCGTGCGATTTCCTGTGATCGCAAATGGCTTTCACAGTTGCAGCGTTGCCTGTCGCCGACCGGAGTACTCAGTATCAATTTTGCCGACCACGACGAGTTGAAGAAATCTGCGGTCCCAGCAATGCTGGGGCGTAACAGCCCTGTTAAGAGTGCATTCAGTTTGCGCTGTCCGGCAACAGAGAACGTCATTGCAGCGCTATTGCCTTACGCGGCACAAAGTGCCGACCTGCGCGCCCACCTGAATGCAACGCCGATGCTGGCAGCACAACTGCAAAGTGGGGGATTACGCTACCAGGCCCGCACTCTTACATCGGCGTCATATGTCGCACCCCAAATGTAGCCCGGGCACGGTGGTGCGGTTAGACTCTCCCTGAACTCGCCTTCTTTTATGCTTTGCCCGGTATATGGCCAAGCAACCTGCAAAACGGAAAACCCATCATGAGTACCGACACTACTACCCGGAATATGGCGCTCTTTTGTGATTTTGAGAACATTGCCCTGGGTGTACGCGATTTTACCGATCAGAAATTTGACATGAAGGCAGTGCTTGAGCGGCTGCTGCTCAAGGGTAATATTGTGGTCAAAAAGGCCTATTCGGACTGGGATCGTTATCAGAGCTTTAAGGCGGCGATGCACGAAGCCGCGTTTGAGCTCATTGAGATTCCGCACGTGCGCCAATCTGGCAAGAACTCTGCCGATATACGTATGGTCGTTGATGCGCTGGACCTTTGCTACACCAAGTCCCATGTCGATTGTTTCGTGGTGCTAAGCGGCGACTCTGATTTTTCACCGCTGGTGAGCAAGCTGCGCGAGAACAATAAGTACGTTATCGGTGTGGGGGTCAAGAACTCGACTTCTGATCTGTTGACGGCTAATTGCGACGAGTTCATTTTTTACGATGACCTGGTACGCTCCAAGCGCCCGACTCGAAAGAAAAAGGCCAAGGCCACCGCATCCAAAAAGAAATCTGGGTTGAGCGAGGACGAGAAGCGCAGCCAGGATGCCATCGATATGGTCATGGCAACGCTGGAGGATCTTTTTGAAGAGCGTGGTGATACGGACAAGGTCTGGGGTTCGATGGTCAAGCAGACACTAAAACGTCGCCAGCCCGGATTCAGCGAGCGTTATCATGGCTTCCAGTCGTTTGCTGCCTTACTTGAAGAAGCCGCCAGCCGCGGCCTGTTGCAGTTACAGCACGATGAGAAGTCCGGCGGCTACATCATTACTCGCGCCCCATAGGGCAGACAGCGACTTTGCTTAAGCTTTGAAGCTATGCAGGGTATCGCACCACCTGACCCTGAAACCGAGGCCTCGGAAGAGTACTGGGCCTTGGTCTACATGCCCGGGCGCAACCGCCAGCGCTACCCGGCTAACTGCGTGCAGATAGTTGAATCTGCAAAAGCAGCGCGCGCCGGTGCGCAGCCAGCGCAGCGGCTTTTCCCGGCAAAGGTGGCGGGCCCATCCAAATCTTCGCAAGGACAGATGCTCTACTACCTGGTGGAGTGGTTATCACCCGAGTGATTTGCCGTGGTGAGGTCGACCCTCATGCTTAATGTTTTATTTGCTTGAGTGGCGCCAGCGCGCGCTTACGACTCGACGCTGGCTATCTTGGCCAGCAGCGGGGCCAACAGGACTGGAGTACACTAATGGCTCGCGTTTAGATTGTTTTTACTCCTTAGCTGACGGGATCACCATGTTTTTTCGCTCTATTCTGATTGCCCTAGGACTGCTTGGGCTTAGTACTGCTGCAGCGCAGGAATTACCCCAAGAGGTACTGGAAACCGCTGCAACCCTGATACCAGGTACCCCGCCGGATGAAATCAAGGCTACGCCTCTGCCAGGCCTGTACCAGGTCACATTCGGCCCACAGGTGGTGTATCTTTTTGCCGATGGCCGTTATTTGCTGCACGGCGATCTGATTGACTTGGATACAACCGTCAACCTGACCGAAGAGGCTAGACAAACCGGGCGTCGCAGCGCAATTGAAGATCTGGACGAGGCGGGGATGGTGGTTTTTTCCCCGGCGGAGCCAAAGAGCACGATTACCGTGTTTACCGATACCGAGTGCGGTTACTGTGTTCGTCTGCATAAGGAAGTCGATCAGTTGCTCGCCGGGGGCGTTAAGGTGCGTTATCTGGGGTATCCCCGCGCCGGCACGAAGTCATCATCTTTCGATACACTGGTATCGGTATGGTGTTCGGATAATCCCCAGCAGGCTATGACTGACGCGAAGTCAGGACGAGCGATTGAGCCGCGCATCTGTGACACGGACATCGCTCGGCATATGGAAGTGGCTGAACTGGTCGGGGTGCGCGGAACACCGACGATCGTGCTGCAAAATGGTAAAACCATTCCCGGATATGTTCCTGCTGATGAGTTAATCGGACTGGCGAACGCCGCGGCTGCCGCCATCAACTGATCTGGTACAGTGGCTGGGCGACTGACCGTAGCCGCGTTCATAGTCGCGGGATTTATTGCCGGTACTGCCGCTACCACCAGTATGATGGCGTCGGCCACGGGACTGGGCGATCTGTTTACGCCTGTGCCAAGCCAGCATGCATCGCCGCCCGAACTACGCCTTAAGGATCTCGATGGCCGCCCGCGTGCGTTGTCCGATTTTCTGGGAAGTGTTGTGGTAGTGAACTTCTGGGCGTCCTGGTGCATCCCATGTGTGAAGGAATTGCCGTCGATGCAGGTGGCCCGTAACCGTCTGGCGGCAGAGCCTTTTGAACTCATCGCGGTCAACGTGGGCGAGGACGCGGGACAGGTCGCGGCTTTTCTCCAGCGTTTTGATCCTCCGCTCGATTTCCCGGTACTGCTGGATGAGAACATGGTCGTGACCAAGCAATGGAAAGTCCGAGCTTTGCCGACCAGTTATATCGTCGATCGCTCTGGTCGGGCACGCTATATCGCAACGGGCGCCAGGAATTTTGACGCCCCTGAAGTATTTCGCGCGATCAGGGCTCTGATAGCCGAGCATTCCACGACCGAACAGGATGGCTGAGATCGCGCTGATCATCACGGCGGGCCGGCAGTTTTATCTGCCCAGGGGCGTACGCTGTACCGGACGCTTAGCGGCTTTTGTGCTGATATGAAATCACTTCGTTATCTTGTACCGCTTGCGGTTTTCCTCGTGATCAGTGCGTTTTTGGCAGTAGGCCTGACGCTCGATCCCCGTGAGGTGCCCTCGCCGTTGATTGGTAAACCGGCACCGGCCTTCGAGTTGCCACGTTTGCTGGCTATGGATGATTCAGTGGGTAGCGCAGATCTGCGCAGTGAGGTCTGGCTGCTGAATGTATGGGCGTCCTGGTGTGTGGCTTGTCGCGCTGAGCACCCTTTGCTCAATGAACTCGCGGCGCAGGACCTGGTTACCCTGGTTGGCCTGAACTACAAGGATACCCCGGCGGATGCCCGGGCCTGGCTTCGCCAGTTGGGCAATCCTTACCACATGATTGCGGTCGATGGGCAAGGCGAGGTGGGAATCGACTGGGGGGTTTATGGAGTGCCCGAGACCTTCGTTATAGACCGTGAGGGGGTGATCCGCTACAAGCATATTGGCCCGCTTGACCGCAAAGTGTTACAGGAAGTCATCGTGCCGTTGATCAGCGAATTGCGCAGCTGAGGTTTTCTCGCAGTGATAAACAATCGCGTATGCGATAATCCGCCGCCCTTTTTCCCGGATATCAGGATCTTTCCATGAATCAGTTGAAACTGGGTGTACCCAAAGGGAGTCTTGAGCAAGCCACCATCTCGCTGTTTAAGCAGGCCGGTTGGAACATCCGGTCGGGGTCTCGCAACTATTTTCCCAGTATTGATGACCCAGAGATCTCGTGCGCGCTGGTGCGATCACAGGAGATGGCGACCTACGTGGCCAAGGGCACCTTGGATCTGGGCCTGACAGGACTGGACTGGATTCTCGAGACTGGCGCGAAGGTTGAGGAGGTCTGCGACCTTGTTTATTCCAAGAGTTCTGACCAGCCTTGCCGCTGGGTATTGGTGGTGGCGCAGGATTCACCAATCCAGTCGATCGAGGATCTACAGGGCAAGCGGGTTGCCACCGAGCTCGTGAACTTCACCCGCTCTTATCTTGCTGAGCGGGGCATTGAGTGTGAGGTCGAGTTTTCCTGGGGAGCGACCGAAGCCAAGGCGGTTGAGGGGCTGGTGGACGCAGTCGTGGAGATCACTGAGACCGGTAGCACTATCCGTGCGCACGGGCTGCGCATTGTTTGCGACCTGTTGCATACGCATACCCGCCTGATTGCCCACCCGGATGCAATGGCTGATCCGTGGAAGCGACGCAAGATCGAGCATATTGCGCTGCTGCTGCAGGCTTCGCTGGCGGCGCACCAGAAGGTGGCGCTAAAAATGAATGCACCGCGGGACAGGCTCGACGAAATTCTTCAGTTACTGCCCAGTTTGCATGCGCCTACGGTCAGCGCCCTTTCCGATGAGCAGTGGGTGGCGCTTGAGACGGTGGTGGATCGCGAAAGTGTGCGTTCGTTGATTCCGGCGCTACGCGAGCATGGAGCAGAGGGGATTCTCGAGTACGAACTGCGCAAGATTATCTGAGCTGGGGAATGACCCCAAGCGGGGATCTCAGGCAACAACCGGGAGTAAGAAGATGTTTATCAATTTTGGGGATATGACGCCCCAACAGATTTATTTCACGTTGACCCAGACAGTCATTCCACGCCCCATTGCCTGGGTGCTGTCGGAAAATGCCAATGCCAGTTTCAACCTGGCGCCTTTTTCCTATTTCAATGCGATCTCAAGCAACCCCCCGCTGATGATGATTTCAGCCGGCATGAAGCCCGAGGGTGGCGCCAAGGAGACCCGGGACAACATTCGTGATCGGCACGACTTTGTGATCCACATTGTTAGCCTGGATCAGTTGGATGCCATGAATGCTTCGTCAGCCAACTTGCCCCCGGGCGAGTCCGAAGTGGTAAAGCTTGGGCTCGAGACGACGGAGTTAGAGGGGTCGCGGTTGCCGCGTCTTGCCAGCGCACGGGTCGCATTCGCCTGCAGCCTTTACGATATTCAATACATTGGCCCCGACCCCCAGTCGCTGATATTGGGCGAAGTTCACGGTGTTTTCGTTGATGATTCAGTCATTGGCGAAGACGCCAAGGGTCGAGTCAAATTTCTTGCTGACAAAATCAATCCAATCGGCCGGCTGGGAGGAAGTGAATACGTGAGTTTTGGTGAGTTGCTGAGTCGGCGCCGCCCTGACTGAGCGTCTTGCTTAGCGCACCTCGGCCAGCAGGCGGAGGATCAGTTGCTCGGATTGGGGCAGGTAACTGGCGCCAAACAGGTTAAAGTGGTTGAGTACGTGATACAGATTGTAAAGGTTGCGGCGCGTGCCATAGCCGGCATCGAGTGGCCAGGCATCACTATTGGCGCTGTAGAAGCTTGGCCCAAACCCCCAAAAAAGCTCTGTCATCGCCAGATCGGCTTCGCGGTCACCAAAATAAACGGCCGGATCGAACACCACTGCAGAGTCGTCGGCCAGGGTGCCCCAGTTACCGGCCCAAAGATCTCCGTGTAGTAGTGACGGAGTGGGCGAATAGCCGTTGAAAAAAGCATCGCAAGATTCCAGCAACCTTTCGCCGGATTTTGCCAGGACTTTGCCACTGGCAGTTGACGTCGCGAGGTCCAGTTGCGGTCGTAGTCGGCAGTCGCACCAGAATCTCACCCAGTCGGTTTGGCGCCGGTTTAACTGCGTATTTCGACCGATGAAGTTGTCGTGATCCCAGCCAAAGGTTTCATCGGTGATGCGATGCTGGCAGGCCAGTTGAAGGCCCAGTTGCGCCGCACTGTGGTCAGTTGCCGGGGCAAAGCGTAGTCGCTCGAGCACTATATAAGACCAAGAACCAGCGAGGCCGCTGACGATGACCCGCGGCACCGTGAGTGCGTTAACTTTTCGCAGCGCTTCAAGTCCCTCAACTTCAGCAGCAAGACGCTGAACTGCGTCAGCGGCAGCGCGCTTGATAAAGTATTCTTCGTGCCCATCGCTGATAATCTGAGTATCACTAACTTTGTCGCTGCCGATGGGCCTTAGGTGCGCACCGCTAAACTTTGTACCGGTGGCTTTGCTGATCGCATCAAAGATGCAGTCCCAGTTCTTCATATGTGATCATTCCATGGTGGTTGTTTTGCAGCAGGACATAGGTTGATCATTTGTTGTGAGCGCTCAAGTCTTTTACCTAAATGTATGATCAATAAAGAGCATAAGCACCTGCTAATGTATCTAGTCAGGCACTTTTTGTGCACACCTTCAGGGTTGTTCGCAATATTGTGCACCGCGCTCAGGGGCATAGTGACAAAGGTCAGGTCAGTTATCCTAAATGACTGAAATACCGCTCAAATTTACCTGCCTAAAAAATAGGCAATTGAATAAACCCCGGATCCGTCGGTTAGGATTGGCCCGGTCTCATGAACTTGTACACAAAGTTATCCACAGAGATTGTGGGCAACCTTGAATCTCCCTGTGCCCTCAATTATTTATGAGCGATTACTTGTGTGTGACAAAAAGTCTACCGCCTAACTTGGGCAGGTTAGATCAGGCGGTGCAACGTTGACTGATGCACAAGTTGTACAGGTGGCACTGCCCGTACCGATGCGTCAGTTGTTTGATTATTCCTGCACGGACAATCAGTCGCTGCCCGTGCCGGGCATGCGGGTTATGGTGCCGCTGCAAAAGCGCACCGTAGTCGGAATTGTCTGCGGCATGTCGGCTCAAAGCGCGGTACCCATAAGACGTCTGCGCCACATCATCCGGGTGCTCGATGACGAACCCTTACTGACACCGCAGGTTTTTGCGCTAGCGCAATGGGCTGCACGTTATTACCACCATCCTATCGGCGAGGTGATGCAGGCAGCCATCCCTTCTTTGTTGCGCCGCGATCGACCCGCCGCACCCAGGGTTGCTCCCCACTGGCGTATCTGTGATGCCGGCCAGCAGGCGTTATCGACATTGCCCATGCGCTACCACGTGCAGCATCACGTGCTCCAGGTGCTGGTGAGTGCGGGCACAGCAGGTTTAGCGGGTGAAGCATTGCTGGGTCTGGTACCCCGATCATCGTCGACAGTGGCGCTAATGACAGACCGTGGCTGGATTGAGCAGGTCACGGCTGCATCAGTATCACCGGTACCGTTGTCGGCGCCACCACGCCTGAACTCAGCGCAGCGCGACGCCTGCCTAGCGATTGATAAGGCCAACGGCAACTACGTGCCATTTTTATTGGATGGCGTAACGGGTAGCGGTAAAACTGAGGTTTACCTGGATTGCGTGGCGAAGACGGTCTCCCGTGGCTTTCAGGCGATGGTGCTTGTGCCGGAGATATCGTTGACCCCCCAGTTGGTGGAACGCTTCCAGGCACGCCTGGGGGGGTCTTTGGCGGTGCTGCACTCGGGACTAACTCCTGGGGAGCGTCATCGGGCATGGTGGCGTTCCCGTGAGGGCAGCACCGCGGTCGTTCTGGGTACCCGCTCAGCCGTTTTTGCACCCCTGCCCCGCCCGGGGCTGATTATCGTGGACGAAGAGCATGACCTTTCCTACAAACAGCGCGATCGATTCCGTTACAGTGCGCGGGATGTGGCAGTAAAAAGGGCTCAGTTAAGCGGGGTACCGGTGGTGCTGGGTTCGGCCACTCCATCTTTGGAGAGTGTTGCCAATGCTCGCAGCGGCCGCTACCGGCGCCTGGTGCTACCGGTTCGGGCAGGTGTCGCACAAATGCCCAAGGTACAAATCCTGGATCTGAACCGCCTGGCCGTCAACGAGGGCCTGACGGCGCCGGTGGTTGGAGCCATCGGCAAACGCCTGGAGCGGGCAGAGCAAAGCCTGGTATTCGTTAACCGGCGTGGTTTTGCCCCATTGCTGGGGTGTTCCGAGTGTGGGTGGCAGGCGCAGTGTCAGCGCTGTGATGCCAGGCTGACTTTGCACCGGGGCAGTAATCGCCTGATCTGTCACCACTGCGGGGCTAATGCACTACCACCACATTGCTGTCCACAATGTGCTGGCGAGTCGCTGTATCTTGTAGGTGAGGGCACCCAACGCGTTGAAGAAGCGCTGCTGCGGATATTCCCAAGCGCCCGGGTGTTCCGCCTGGATAGTGATGCCGCAGGAGATTCCCAGGATCTGGCGCAGGCCCTGAGTGCGGTGCGCCAGGGTGAGGTGGATATCCTGGTCGGCACGCAGATGCTGTCCAAGGGCCATGATTTCGCTGGGATCACTCTGGTGTGTGTGCTGGCCATGGATCAGGGGCTTTACAGTATTGATTTTCGTGGGCCAGAACGGATGTTCCAACAGTTGGCGCAGGTGGCGGGTCGGGCTGGGCGCGGTCAACGACCGGGCGAGGTACTGGTACAGACGGAGCATCCTGACAACCCCGCCTATGCGCGACTGGTTCAGCACGACTTTGCCGGCTTCGCAAATACCGCTCTGGCAGAGCGCAAGGCAGCTGCATACCCGCCTTTTGCCCGGTTTGTACTGCTGCGCGCAGAATCAGCACGCAGCGGGCCACCTCTGGATTTTCTGCGCTCGGCGGTACGCGTGGGTAAAGCCCGGGCCGCCCAGGCCGGTGTTCGGCTGATGGAGCCCGTGCCTTCGCCGATGGAGCGCCGCGCCGGGCGTTACCGGGCACAATTGCTGTTGGCGGCCTCTAACGAGGGGCAACTGCACCGCTTTTTGGACGATTGGCTGGCCAGGCTTGAAGGCTTGCGTGAAGCCACCCGGGTGCGTTGGTCGGTAGATGTGGATCCGCAGGAGATGTACTGACGTACCGTGTCGCACCCAGAAATCCCTTGCATCTTCGGGCTCAAGCCATGGATGATCCGATGTGGTCGTTTGCGGGAGGCTCGAGTGTGATTCCATTGGATGTCAGCCAGATTCTTCAGGATGCCAGCCGTGCGCAATCGCTTGACCCGTGCTGTTATCGCGACCCTCAATTTCTCTCTTTCGAACACGAAACCCTATTCCGGGCCGGCTGGATCAGCGCCGGGCGAGCCGATCAACTATCGGATCAGGGAGATTACTTCGCGTTCTCGGTTGCTGACACAGAGCTGGTGGCGGTACGCGATGAGGAAAGGGTGATCCGGGTTTTTGCTAACACTTGCCGGCACCGGGCAATGCGGCTGTTGGAGCCGGGTCGGGGGAGTTGTCGCCGCCTTACTTGCCCATTTCATGCCTGGACGTATGGACTTGATGGAACGCTGATCGCGGCGCCACGAATGCAGAGCGCAGAAAATTTTAACCGGTCCGATTTTGGCCTGATCGAAGTGCAAAGCGCAGTGCGTGCCGGTTTCATTTTCGTCAATATTGATGGCAGCGCTGCCCCGGTCGATACCTGGCTGGGTGATTTCGAAACACTACACAGCCCCTGGCAATTGGATACGCTGGTGACGGCCAGCACCCGGGAATTCCAGGTCGCTTGCAACTGGAAATCGTTTCTTGAGGTTTTCAACGAGTACTACCATCTGCGCAAAGTGCACCCGGGCACATTCTCGGGGCTTTACGCCGAGCCCGACCCACTGCAGGCGACCCGGGGTTCGTTCGTCAGCCAATTTGGCGAGCACCGCATTCTCGGTAGCGTCGGTGTTCTCGAAGAAGCCGCCCGCCCGCTGCCTGCTTTGCCAGGTCTTTCAGGAAGGCTGGCCAATGGAACTCGCTATACCTGGGTCTATCCTGCGCTGACTTTTGCCGCCTCACGTGATGCCGTGTGGACGCTGGAGGCGATCCCGAACGGCGCATCCAGCACCCAGGTTCGTCTGACCCTGCTGTTTGGCCAGGACAGCGTAGCAAGATCGGATTTCGATGAGGTGCTGGCCCGCTATGAACAGCGAATGGCCGTTGGTATGGACGAGGACATAGCAGTGCTTGAGGCCCAGCAGCATGGACTTAACTCGGTACTGGCCCGGCCCGGGCGGTTTTGTTCCGACCTTGAGCCCAGCGTCCATGCTTTTCATCGCTGGTACGCAAATGCCCTGATCGCCGCCGGATTGGCGAGTGGCTAAGATCTGCACCTGGACTCAGGGTCGGTGCGCGCTGGAAAGATAGTCGGTTGACTGGAATTCATGCAGCCGGCTGGCGGTTCGGGCAAAGCCCCGCGCCATTCGCTCGCCACGGTACAGCGCGTCAGGGCTGGTGGCTGCCGAGACGATGACATTGACTCGCCGGTCGTAAAGCTCATCAATCAGTTCGACGAAGCGCCGTGCTGCGTCATCGTGCTCCGCGTCCAGGTAGGGGACCTCACTGATCAGCAGGGTGTGGCAAGCCCGGGAAATCTCAACGTAATCGGCCTTTGAGCGCGGCCCGACGCACAGCGTCTCAAAAGTGAACCACATGACTCCGTCGCCGAGCGCCAGCAACTCAATCTTTCGATCGTTGATCGTAACAGCGGCAGGCGCAAGCGTACCCCCAGGACTGATCTGGTGGAACATCGTTTCCATCCGGGCCTGTGCCTGGGCGTTGTGGGGTGCATGGTAAGTGGGTGCCGAGCTGAGCGTCTCAAGACGGTAATCGTGCGCGCCGCCGAGGTGGATTACGCGGGTATGCGTTTCTATCAGTTGGATAGCCGGCAAAAAGCGCTCGCGCTGCAACCCGCCTTGGTAAAGTGACGATGGCGGCGTATTCGAGGTGAATATCAGGGTCATTCCTTGCTCGACCAGGGCGTGCAATAGCCCGGAAAGAATCATGGCATCGCCGATATCGGAAACATAAAACTCATCGAAACCGAGCACCCGGGTTTTGCCTGCAATCTCGGTGCCGATCCGGCGCAAAGGGTCGCTCTGGTTGCGCAAGGCCCGCAGGCGCTCGTGGATCTCGAGCATAAAGCGGTGAAAGTGCACCCGCCGCCAGTGTGATTCATGCAGGCTGTCGAGCAGTGTATCCATCATCACCGTTTTACCGCGCCCGACCGAGCCCCAAAGATAAATACCTTTTTCACCGAAAAGCGGCCGGCGGCGCAGATGCCGCGTCCAGTCCGACAACTTTGTCGGCCAGGCGCGCTCGGATTTGTCGAAAGAGTGGTTGAGTTCCTCGGCCAGGTGGGTAAACGCGGCCAGAGCTGGCTGTTGATCAAGGTCCGGTGTGGCCCCAGGCCGTGACAGGCGGTCTGCGAACTCGGTGGCGAACTTGTCGGACAGGTCCACGTTTTAAGGTAGTGGGGTCGATGCAACGAGAATACCGTCGCTGTCGGCCCACAGATAGTGGCCCGGGGTAAAAGTGGTGCCGGCCAGGCGCACGGACAGTTGCGGTTGCCCCTCACCGCGTTTAACGCTCTTAGCCGGACAGGCCCCGAGCGCCTTGATACCAATTGGCAGGGTGCACAGTTGTTGGCTATCGCGGATGCAGCCGTAGACGATCAACCCGTGCCAGCCGTTATCTTGCGCAAGCGCACCGATCTGGTCGCCGACCAGTGCGCAGCGCAACGATCCACCGCCATCGATAACCAGTACCTTTCCTGCGCCCTCGCACTCAAGCGTTGAACGTACCAGGCTGTTGTCTTCGAATACTTTGACCGTGGCAATAATGCCTTCAAAGTGCTCGGCACCGCCAAAATCAGCAAAAATCGGCTGCACCACCTGCAGACGGTCGGCATGGGCATCATAAAGATCGGCAGTTCGGGTCATGTGGCGCCTGCCAGGGTTGCGGTTTCCCGGGTCGTGGAAAAACCGTTGAGTTCCTCGAAGGCATGCAGGCCGGAGAATTCCTCGGGGTCTACAGGTCCGCCGGTCGAGTCGGGATGTATCACGGCAAGGAGGTGGCCAATGCCGTAGGCCCCGGCTGCGCGCAATACCGCAAGATTGTCATCAATAAAAAGAGTGCGATCCCCCGCGAACGGCTCAATGGCTTGCAGATGGGTCCAGAAAGTCGCGCACTCCTTTGGATAACCCAGCGTATGGGAACTCACAATACGATCAAACATCGGCTCCAGGCCGGTCTGGTTCATCTTAAGGTCGATGCTGGCGGGGTGAGCATTGGTGACCAGTACCGCCCGCCGGGTATCGGCATGCAGCGCCGTGAGGAAATCACGGGCGCCAGGGCGGATCTGAATAAGATGGCGTAGTTCGGCTTTAAGGCCGGCAATGTCCAGACCCAGTTCATGGGTCCAAAAGTCTACGCAGTACCACTCGAGCGTCCCGCGCAGGGCATGCATCCGGGCAAAAAGTGTGCTGCGTGCGCCATCCAAAGCGATTCGGTGCTTGTTTGCGTATTGACGCGGGATGAAGTCGGTCCAGAAGTAGTTATCAAAATGCAGATCCAGCAAAGTGCCGTCCAGATCCAGGAATACCGAGTCAATCTGCGTCCAGTCAATCACGGCCATAGTATGTGTAACGCCTGTTATGAAGGTAAAGGGCGACAAAGCACCCAGAATAATTAGACTGTACCGGATATTTTAGCGCCGACCACGGGCTGTCGGATTTACCCTGCATTGCAGTGGCCTATGCCACAGGTACTGGATTGTTTCGAAGGGTGGTCTGGGTTAATCTGCACTCCCATCAGTATCCCGCCAGGCAAGCTCGCACCCGCCCACTCATGAGCGTGTTACCCCAAATCCTCAAGACCACCGTAGTGGCGCGTAGTCGTCTTTTTAATATCGAAAGTGTGGACCTGCGTTTTTCTAATGGCAATGAGGTCAGTTTTGAGCGGTTGGTAGGTCAGGGCACTGGGTCGGTACTGGTGGTGCCTTTGCCGGCGGTTGACCAGTTGCTGCTGGTTCGTGAGTATGCGGTGGGCCTGCAACGTTATGAACTGGGCTTCGTTAAAGGGCGTATCGACGCCGGTGAAACGCCGGATCAGGCGGCTCATCGTGAATTGCGAGAGGAGACGGGATTTGCTGCAGGCGTGATTGAACGATTGGCGACCGTATCGCTGACTCCGGCATATTCGAATTATCAAACTCATGTGTTTGTTGCAAAGGATCTGTTCGAATCGCCTCTGGACGGCGATGAGCCGGAAACCCTTGAAACGGCGCAATGGCCGTTGGCAGATCTTTGTGGATTGCGGTCCCGGGAGGATTTCTCCGATGCCCGCAGTTTGCTCGCCACCTACCTCGTGGCTGAGAAGCTGGATCAGAAATAGTGAGTAACCATACGCTGCTGGCACAGGTCGTCAACATTGCAATAGCAGCGGGCGATGTGATTCTCGATGTTTATGGGAAAGAGTACGAGATTGCCCACAAGGCGGATGGTTCACCGGTCACCACGGCGGATCAGCGTGCTCATGACGTCATCGTTGAGCAACTTCAAGCCTTGACACCCGATATCCCGGTTTTGTCTGAGGAATCCAAGGGCATCGATGTTGAAGATCGCCTGCAATGGACACGGCTGTGGTTGGTTGACCCACTCGACGGCACCAAGGAGTTCATTCGCCGCAACGGTGAGTTCAGCGTCAATATCGGCCTGGCTGAAAACGGCAAACCGATCCTCGGCGTGGTCTACAGTCCATGTACTCGGGCCAGCTATTTTGCAGCTCAAGGTGCAGGCGCCTGGCGACAGATTGCGCAAAAGCCGGCTCAGCGTATACAGGTAGAGTCCTATGACCCCTCCCGGCCACGAATGGTTGCCAGTCGCTCGCATTCCGGCGAGGCGGTAAGTGCGTTTCGTGATGCGCTCACAGCGGCGAGCGGAAATGTTCCCCAGATCGTCAGCATGGGTAGTGCGCTAAAGGCTTGTGTGGTCGCGCAGGGTGATGCCGATGTGTATCCGCGGCTGGGCCCCACCTCGGAATGGGATACCTGCGCGTCCCACTGCATACTGAACGAGGCCGGCGGTCAACTGATTGATTGCGCGGGCGCGGAGTTGAATTACAACAAAGCGAGCATCCTCAACCCCTGGTTTCTGGCTATCGCTGACTCGAATATTGACTGGCTTCGGTTTTGCCCTCCAGAGCCCACGCAGGGGTAACACGGCGCCGGGCTGGCCTGCCAGGGCGATGATCTGCCCCGGACTATAATTACGCTGGCGTCAGACCGAATGGGCCGAGTGCCCCTAAATCAGCATGCGCAAGCTTCCCTTTACCAAGATGCACTCGCTGGGCAATGATTTTGTCATGCTCGATGGGGTGCGCACGCCACTGGAGCTTGACACCGTTATGGTGAAACAGTTGGCAGATCGCAATCACGGCGTTGGTTGTGACCAGTTGATCGTAGCGCAGCCAGCCATTGGTGATGCGGACTTTTTCATGCGCATTTTCAATGCCGACGGTAGCGAGTCCGGCCAGTGCGGCAACGGAGCGCGCTGTTTTGGTCGTTTTCTGATCGAGCAAGGCCTTACCGAGTGCCGTGAACTTGAAATACAGACCATCAGCACGCGTATCCGTTTGACGGTGGCCGACAACTGGCAGGTTACGGCCCAACTTGCGCCCCCCAGTTTTGAACCTCGGGATATCCCTTTTAACGCGCCGGCCGTCGCCGATGATTACCCGATTGTGGTTGGGGGTGAATCGCACCGGATCGGAACCGTATCGATGGGCAACCCCCACGCGGTGCTGATCGTCGATGATATTGATGCCGCTGGGGTGGATCAATTGGGCCCAATGCTCGAGTGTCACCCCGATTTTCCGCAGCGTACCAATGTGGGTTTTGTCCAAGTGGTTGACAGGCAGACCTTGCGCCTGCGGGTCTGGGAGCGCGGCGTGGGAGAAACGCTTGCCTGCGGTAGCGGGGCTTGCGCGGCCGTTGCCGTGTGTCGTTTGCAGGAGCGGATCGATGACACGGTTTGTGTGACGCTCCCGGGCGGCCTACTCAGCGTGACATGGCCCGGCCATGGTCCTATCAGTATGAATGGCCCAGCCGTGAGCGTTTTCGATGGACAGTGGTCGATTTTTTGATATGACCTCGCGCCCGACCTCTGACGATACGCCAGGGCTTGGCCTTGCGGAGCGTGAGGTTGCGGATTTTCTGCGCCGTCACCCGGATTTCTTTGAGCGCCACCTCGCCTTGTTAACCGAACTGGTGGTTCCTCATTCGGGTCGTACCGGTGCGGTATCGCTGCTGGAACGCCAGGTTACCGTCCTGCGTGACCAGCTTGGTGCTGAACGTGGCCGCTTGAAGTTGTTGATGAACGCGGCGCGTGAAAACAGTCGGCTACAACAGCGGCTGCAACGCTGTTTTCAGGCGATCGCCAGCGCCTGTGATTTGAGCGACCTGGCACGTGTTGTGCCCGAGGTGTTGCAAAAGGAGTTTGACCTGGATAGCGTTGTTGTCAAATTTCTCGATACGGTTGTGGGCACGACGGCGCCAGTGCAAGCTCTCGCGGCTTATTCTGATGAAACGGTGCAGGCGCTGATTCAGCGTTTTCAGGGAAACGCCTGTTTGGTCGAGGCACCACCATCGGTCGAGGTGATGTGTCACCTTCCACCGGCCAGCGCTTCGCGGGTTGGTTCATGCGCAGTAGTACCGATATGCAATCCAGATCAGGTTCTACTCGGCTGGGTGATCCTGGCTGCGCATGATTCGCAGCGCTATCGTGCAGATATGGACACGGTGCTGCTTGAGGGGCTGGGGGGGCTGATCGGTGCCGCCTGCACCCGCCTTAATCTTCCCTGAGTTCGGGTTATGACTGGCAAAGATAATTTGGTCAGCGCTTTTCTTGATTACCTGCGTTACGAGCGCCGATTTTCCACTCACACTGTGTCGGCGTATGAGCGTGATCTTGCACGGCTTGTCGCATTTGCCGCCGAGCGTGGTGTCAGTAATTTGCTCAAGCTTGCGCCAGCACAGGCGCGGTTGTTTCCTGCGCGTTTGCATCATGCGGGGCTGGCCAGCCGCTCTATCAGCCGTAGCCTGTCGGCTGCGCGTTCGTGTTATCGCTATTGGCTGCGTGAGAAACGAGTCAAGGCCAACCCCTTTGAGGGTGTCTCGGCCCCGCGCGGCCAGCGCAAACTGCCCAGCACCCTTAATATCGAGCAAGCGGCACAACTCGTTGCGATCAAGCCGCGCTCGGACCTGGACTACCGCGACCGGGCGATGCTCGAGCTGTTTTATTCGTCAGGCCTGCGTTTGTCCGAATTGGCGGGTACGGATCTTAAGGATATTGATTTGGCCACCTGTACTATCGTGATTACCGGCAAGGGAGGGAAGACCCGGGTGGCGCCGGTCGGGCGCTATGCCATTAAGGCCATTACTGACTGGCTGGAGCACCGAGAGACCCTGGCAAAGCCGGAGGAAGTCGCGGTATTTATCGGACGCCAGGGGTCTCGCCTGGGACCGCGTGCGATTCAGAAACGAGTTCAGGTCTGGGCAGCCCGCCAGGGGCTGGGGCGCGGCGTACACCCGCACATGCTCCGTCACTCCTTCGCCAGCCACCTGCTGGAATCAAGTTCAGATCTGCGTGCGGTGCAGGAATTGCTGGGTCATGCCGATATCTCGACCACGCAGATTTACACGCACCTTGATTTTCAGCATCTGGCAAAGGTTTATGATCAGGCGCATCCGCGAGCACGCCGACGCAAGAGCTGAGCGATAAATGGCCTTGCGTTGCGGCCTGATTGGCAAACGTGGAAGTGTTTGGTCGATTTCGAGTTTTTTCTCAGGTCGACCTTGGGCGTCAGTTCGGTGATGGGGCTTGGCCCATTTGCCGGGTTTGCCGTGCAGTGCGATCCCGCAGGTGTTGCCCGGCACGGTTCGATCCCGAGAGTCCTCAGCTATGCGACCATGGCAGACGCTTTGTCTGGCACGATGACAGGGGCCAGGCCCTGACTGCCAGATCGCGGATTGCAGGTGGCCAGGATCGATCGCTTATTTTTGTTTACTGTTAGATACGACTAAGGGCTTGATCCACATGGTAATATCGCGCTCTTCGCCGGCCCGCTGGGGCGGTGAGAAGCTGAATGAACCCCCTATCTTTGAGGATTTCCCATGTCTTTTGTTGCTTTGGTTCCAGTTATTCTGGGCATCATCGGCCTTATAGCAGCGTTTGCTATCTATCGCACTTTACTTTCTTACGCTCCCGGCACCGGCAAGGTGACCCAGATCGGCGACCAAATCCACAAAGGTGCACTGGTCTTCATGCGCCGCGAATACACTTACCTTGCGATATTCGCAATCGTAGTAGGCGTATTGATATTTTTCTCCGATTTGGGCTGGCGTACCGCAATCGCATTTTTCATTGGTGCTATTGCCTCGGCCTCGGCTGGGTACATCGGCATGTTTGCCGCAACCCAGGCCAACGTGCGCACCACAACCGCAGCCGCCGAAAACGGCGCGGCTGCCGCATTGACCGTGGCGTTTTACGGTGGCTCGATCATGGGTCTTACGGTTGCTGCCATGGGCCTTTTGGGATTGGGACTTCTTTATCTCGCTTTTGGGGGTGATCCACATACCGCTCACGTGATTCACGGCTTTGGCATGGGAGCTTCGACGGTGGCACTGTTCTCGCGTGTCGGCGGGGGTATATTTACCAAGAGTGCAGATGTGGGTGCCGACCTGGTCGGCAAGATTGAGGCCGGTATTCCAGAGGATGATCCGCGTAACCCCGGCGTGATCGCTGATAACGTAGGCGATAACGTCGGCGATGTGGCCGGGATGGGCTCGGATATCTTTGAATCTTATTGTGGCGCCATGATTGCCTCTATTGCGATCGCGGCTACCTTGGGGCCTGAGGTGCTGGACACGTTGGCTGGTGGCGATCAGAGCAAGCTCATGTTCTTGCCGCTGGCGCTGGCCTCGGTCGGAATCCTGTGTTCTCTGGCAGGCATCGCCCTGGTTAAGGGTGCCTCGAGCAAGGCTCCCGAGACGGCACTGCGTACCGGTACCATTGGAGCCTCAGTCATATTTATTGTTGCGGCCCTGGCGCTGATCCATTGGTCGGATATCAGCCTTAATATCTGGTGGTCGGTTGTGGTCGGCGCCCTTGGTGGCATCGTCATTGGTCTTGTGACCGAGTACTACACCGCCGGCAGCCCGGTTCGCAAGATCGCACGCGCGGGTGAGACTGGCCCGGCGACGGTGATGATTGCCGGGCTTGCGATCGGCATGCAGTCCGTGGTGGTGCCGGTACTGGTGCTGTGCGCAATAATCTGGGTCGCCAGTTCATTGTCTGGCCTTTACGGGGTTGGTATTGCCGCGGTCGGTATGCTGGCTACCGTTGGCATTACCATGGCGATTGATGCCTACGGGCCAGTTGCCGACAACGCTGGCGGCATTGCCGAGATGGCGGGCCTGGGTGAGGAAGTACGCCAGATTACCGACACGCTGGATGAACTGGGTAATACCACTGCAGCGATTGGCAAGGGTTTTGCTATCGGCGCGGCAGCACTGGCCGCCCTTGCGATCATCTCGGCTTATATCGAGACTGTGGCTCAGCGCCTGCCGGACTTCAGTTTGCAGATCAATGACCCGATTGTTCTAACGGGTATGTTTCTGGGCAGTATCTTCCCGTTCCTGGTCAGCAGCCTGACGATGACTGCGGTGGGTGATGCGGCCTTTGAAATGATTCGCGAGATTCGACGTCAGTTCAAGGAAATCCCCGGCCTTCTGGAAGGCACTGCGGAACCGGATACAGCCCGTTGCGTGGATATTGCCACCACGGCTGCGCTCAAGCGTATGGTCGCGCCAGGCGTGCTGGCTGTAGGCGCGCCGGTGGTCGTCGGCTTCACCCTCGGCCCGGCTGCACTGGGCGGTATGCTTGGCGGTGCACTGCTCGGCTGTGTACTGCTGGCGCTGACCATGGCCAATGCCGGCGGAGCCTGGGACAATGCCAAGAAGTATGTCGAGAAGGGTAACCTCGGTGGCAAGGGTTCCGACGTGCACAAGGCCGTCGTAGTCGGAGATACCGTAGGGGATCCATTTAAGGATACCTCAGGGCCTTCGATGAATATTCTGATCAATGTGATGGCGATCGTTTCACTTGTGATTGCCCCACTTTTGGGCTGAAAAATAACAACCTCTTAGGTCATTACCCCAAGGATGGATAAGGGGAATGGCGGGGCCGGCGTTAAGCCGGCCTTTTTTTTGTGCTCCAGACGGTTGACAATAGCCTTTTACACAAAGTGAATTGGTTGACCATAAAGAACCGATGGATATTGTCACCAGAACAGCGGTTGAGACCGATCTTAAGGCAGTGCATGCAATCTATGCGCAAGAGGTGTTGCACGGTACCGCCTCTTTTGAGCTCGATCCGCCGACTCCGGCTTTGATCGCTGAGCGTTGGCAAATGGCCAAGAATGCGGGACTGCCTTACCTGGTGGCGCAGATCAACGACAGGGTCGCCGGTTTTGCCTATGCTTTGCCGTATCGCTCCCGCCCGGCCTATCGTTATACCGTGGAGCACTCGATTTATGTCGAGGCGGATTCGCGCCGACAGGGGATTGGTGCACGGCTTTTTGGTGATCTGATTGATGCCTGCACCGCCTGGGGCGCCCGACAGATGATTGGCATTATTGGCGACAGCGCCAACGCGGCTTCCATCCGCGCGCATGAGCATGCCGGGTTCAGACAAGTAGGCACTCTGGAGAATGTAGGATGGAAATTTGATCGCTGGCTGGATAGCGTGATCGTACAGCGTACACTGGGTCCGGGGAATGGCGAGCCGCGAGGAGGATGTCAGTGAGTGTTGTAATGCCGTGCACTGTTGACCACCTGGTGGTCGGGGCCGCGTCCCTTGATGCCGGGTGTACTTTTGTTGCGGATCTGCTGGGTGAGTTGCCGCTGCCTGGCGGGGTTCATCCACAACTGGGCACCCATAACGCCGTGTTGTCGCTGGGTGGATCGGTATACCTTGAAGTGATCGCGATTGATCCTGATGGCAAGACACCCGCCTTTCCTCGCTGGTTTTCGCTTGACAGTGACCAGACCCGGGCCGACCTTGAGGTTAGCCCGCGGCTACTGACCTGGGTGGTACGCACACCTGCAAT
>JAPKAJ010000010.1 GCA_028825345.1 Arenicellales bacterium
TCCGTTTTCACGGTAAAAGCGAAACCGCCTCCGGCCCGATTCCCGCTCAGCGCCTTCATTGCCGACAATCTCGGCGACGCGGAGAAAGCCGGTAAAATCGGCGACCGGGTCTCCAGCAAGGGACACCACCACCTGGGCAGTTTCACTTTTGGCCGGCTCATTCCCGATGGTCACGGGTGTGCGGGTTTTGCCTGTGCCGTTGATAGAGTGAGGTACAAAGCTGTTCTGAGAGAAGGTCCAGAGTAGCTGGTCCAGGGTTTTGGCCTGTTCTACGCTGCTACAACGTATGTAAACCTGATGCCCTGCCTGAAAGGCTTTCTCCGTTACACGACAGGCGAGCGTTAAGTGGCCCTGCGCAGGCCCGCCGGACTGAACATAGAAATCAACCCTGCAACTCATGGCTCCATCAGCCTGCTTTGGCTCGGTTAATCAGGAAACGAGTCAACAAGGGTACTGGACGGCCAGTTGAACCTTTTCTAGCTCCAGAATGCCACGCCGTGCCGGCAATATCCAGATGTGCCCAAGTCATCTTTGTGGCAAACCGGGACAAAAAGCAGGCAGCGGTGACGGCTCCAGCGGTACGTCCACCGATATTGGCCATATCGGCAAAGGGGCTATTGAGTTGTTTCTGGTAGTCCTCCCAGAGCGGCATACGCCAGGCACGGTCTCGGGCTAAGTTACCACAAGCCAGGAGCTCTTCGGCCAGCGCATCATCAGGGCTGAACAACGCTGTGGCAGGATGTCCCAGTGCGACCACGCAGGCGCCGGTGAGTGTTGCAATATCAATGATTGCTGCGGGTTTGTAGCGTTCGGCATAGGTCAGGGCATCACAGAGGACGAGCCGGCCCTCAGCATCGGTATTGAGAATCTCAATAGTTTTTCCTGACATGCTGGTAACGATGTCCCCGGGTTTAATGGCGGCACCGTCGGGCAGGTTTTCACTGCTGGGCACGATACCCACGACATTAAGCTTGAGCTGGAGTTCAGCGGCAGCTACCAATGCACCAAATACGCTAGCACCGCCACACATGTCGTACTTCATTTCGTCCATAGCTGATGCGGGTTTCAACGAAATCCCACCTGCATCGAAAGTGATACCTTTTCCCACCAGTACCACTGGCGCTTCATTCGATTTGCCGCCACGGTGCTCCATGATGATGAACCGTGCTGGCTCCCGACTACCACGCGAGACGGACAGTAATGCACCCATTTTAAGGGACTTCATTTTGGCTTCATCCAGGATCTTGACGCCCAAGCCGTGGCTACGCGAAAGTTTTCGTGCCTGGGTAGCCAGGTAACTGGGGGTGCATAGATTTCCTGGCAGGTTGCCAAGATCTTGAGCCAGTTTCATGCCGTTGGCGATTGCTGTCGCTTCTTTGACACCGGCCCGGGTGACTGATGCTGTGTTGCTTGATCCTGGCACAAGAGTAACCCGTGTCAGTGCACCACCGCGTTTGACTGCCTCTTTACTTGCGCCCGTTTTTAATTGATTAAAGCGATAAGTGGCGTTATGCAGCGCCTGTGCCAGAACCCGGGCACGCGTACTGGGGTCAATCCCTTTGGCTGAGATTTCCGCCAGGGTTACGACGGCATTGGTAGCTGGTGTTGCACACAGACGTTGCGCTGTTGCAGCTGCAGCACGAGCAAAATCATCGGCATCGGGATGTTCGCCGACCCCGACCAGAAGCAGTCGTTGGGCGTTAATCCCTGATGGAGCAGGGGTCATCAGCACAGTGCCGGGTCGGCCATCGATATCTCCCGCTTTAGCAAGTGTGCTGATCAGACCTTGCGTTGCGGCCTCAACCTTGCGGGCACTGGCTGACCAGCGATCATTTTCATGAATGGGAATAACAAGGCAATGGGTGTGCACGCGGGTGATGTCGGGTGAAGAAACGGTGATTTTCATATTTTTCCTGGCAATAAAACTGTGGTTTGAGTTCAGTAACACTGGGTCGATTATGCTGATTCACGTAAAATGACGTGCTATTGTGGTGGCTGATTCAATGCGATGTCAAAACCCGCGGCTAGGAACGTCTAATGATCCTGCGTAGAGCCCTTGCCCGCGAGGTCCTGCTCACCAGCGGAGCAGTGACTGTGGTAATTTTTTGTATTTTCCTAGTTGTTCGCGTTTTGGGATTTTTACGCCAGGCTGCCGAGGGCGTTATTCCTATCGATAGCATATTTTTGTTGCTGTTTCTGAAAGTGATTGGCTACATGGATGTGATCCTTCCGCTGATGATGTTTGTGGCCATATTGATGGTGCTCGGCCGTTGGAGTCGGGACAACGAGATGACCATCATGGCAGCGGCCGGCTTTGGTTTGAGTCATCTGTTACAACCCGCAGGTTTTTTGCTGCTGGTGAGTGCCATCATTGTTGGAAGTTTTTCTCTCATTGTAGGGCCTATGGCGGTGCGGGCAGTGGGAGCGATAGAGCATGACCTGAAATCCCGTGACGACATTGTGGGAGTTATCCCAGGCGTTTTTTTGGAAACTCGCGCAGGCCGCGCAGTTTATTTTGTTGAGTCATTGAATGATGAGACCAGGCAGTATGAGGGGATCTTTGCGTGGGGGTCGGATGCCGGTCGGGAAGGAGTGATTCTGGCGAAAACCGCACACCGGGAAATCGACCCTGATAGTCAGGATGCGTTTCTGGTCTTAGAAGATGGTGTTCGCTATGAAGGTGTACCCGGGGACAGCGTTTACCGGGTCATTAATTTTGAGCGCTATGCCATCCGCGATAGTATGGGCCCGGCTTCACCGGTACGCTATCCCCTGCATGGTTGGAAAACAGGTCGGTTATGGAAATCTAATGGCTCCTATGAGCGCAAGGAATTAGCCTGGCGGTTCTCCAAGATCGCTGTACTTCCAGTACTCATTCTTTTCGCACTGTCACTGGGCCGCATGGAACCACGAGGCAAGCGGTATGTGTCGATGTTTGTAGCATTGTCAATTTATTTCTCCTATACCAATCTGGTAACGCTGATGTGTGCCCAGATGCCTAAGGGTGGGTTCGAACCGCTGGCAGGGTTGATAGCAACTCACCTGCTGTTTGCGGCTATGGCGGTGTATCTGTTCTGGCGTCGCGCCAATGACCGGCCTTTTTGGCAGTGGCCAGTCCGACTGAAACGCATCGCTGGCTGAGTACCGATGCGCTTGCTCGATCTATATCTGGGGCGGGTATTACTAAACCAGATACTACTGGTTCTGGGAGTACTGGTTGGTGTGTTTGTGTTCGTTACATTCATTGACCAGGTTTCCTACCTTGGTACGGGTCAATATAGCCTGCTGGATGCGATAAAGTATGTCCTGTTAAGTACGCCACGTATCGTTTACGAGATATTTCCGATGGCGGTACTGGTGGGCGCCATACTCGGTCTCTCCCTGCTGGCAGTCGATTCGGAGTTGATCGTGATGCGTTCCAGTGGGATATCGATCGGTCAGATTACTGTCGCTGTGCTAAAGCTGGGTTTTCTGTTGGCCTTAGTAGCGCTACTGATTGGCGAGTTCATCACACCATGGAGTGAAACTCTGGCGCAGCGCGGGCGGGCACAGGCGTTGGAACGGAATATTGAACAAAAATCCAACTCTGGCTTGTGGCTGCGAGACGGAAAGACCTTCGTTAATGTTCGCGAGGTCCTACCCGATCTGACACTGCGCGATATTCGTATTTTCCAGTTTGACGATATGAGCCAATTGCGTGCACTGTTACATGCGGGCACGGGCCGTTACGCCAAAACATTTTGGGATCTTGACGATGTCAAGCGGACGTTAATTGATGAACAGGGCTTTACCCAGGTCGTGCAGGATGTAAAGGCCCGTTGGAACACTGCGGTTACGCCGCAGACGATGACGGTATTCTTGGTGCAGCCGGACCAGTTATCTCTGCTCCAGTTGCGTCAGTACATTGCTCACCTCAGGGCTAATGTTCAGGACACGCGTAACTTTGAATTGGCTTATTGGTCGAAACTGACATTACCTGCGTCAGCGGCTGTGATGCTGTTGTTGGCGATCCCGTTCGTTTTCGGCAGTATCCGCTCAGGAGGCATGGGTCGGAACCTTTTTATCGGAATCATGATCGGAATTACCTTTTTTGCCACCAGCAAGGCGCTGGGCTATATCGTGCTGGTTTATGACATGCCGCCACTGGTGGGGGCCATTTTGCCAACGGCTGCCTTCGCAATGGCTGCAGGGATTCTCTACCGGCGGATCCCTTAAGCACCAACACAAATGGGAGGCCCGACGCTGACTGGCCTACGATGGCCATCCCTGTTATGACTTGATTGGGTTGGATGTCAGCCGGTGATCGCGCCTGGCTCGACCAGGTCAACCATACTGTGCCCGGGCTTAAGTAGCAGATTGAGCCGTCTGATGAGCGCCCTGGAGCGCCGTGCGCCCCAGGGATGCGAGTCGATCAGCCTAGGGCAGTTTCTGGGTCGACATAGTTATAGCCCAGATCCCGCGCTACTTCTCGGCAAGTGATCTTGCCTTCATGTACGTTCAGGCCGTCACGCAAATGACGATCCTCCTTGAGAGCCTGGTGGTAGCCTTTGTCCGCCAACATCAGCACATGAGGCAAGGTGACGTTATTGAGTGCGTAGGTCGAGGTGCGCGGGACGCCGCCGGGCATATTCGCAACGCAGTAGTGCACTACATCATCGACCACGTAGGTGGGTTCAGCATGAGTTGTGGGTCGTGCAGTTTCACAGCAGCCACCCTGGTCGATAGCCACATCAACGATAACGGCGCCCGGCTTCATGGCTCGCACCATTTCGGCTGTGACCAATTTGGGGGCTGCTGCGCCTGGAATCAGGACGCCACCGATTACCAGGTCAGCCTCAAGTACATGACGCTCGACCGCGTCACGGGTTGAAAATACCGTATTGGTTGAACGACCGAACTGTTGCCAGTGCGTTTCAATGACCTCGGGGCTTCGATCGACCACCCAGACATCTGCACCCATACCGACTGCAATATGCGTGGCGTGTGTGCCGACCACGCCGGCACCGAGAATCACCACTTTGGCTGGGTCTACTCCTGGTACACCCCCGAGTAACACGCCCAGGCCGCCGTGGGGATGCTCAAGGCAATAGGCCCCAGCCTGTATGGCCATACGACCGGCCACCTTGGACATGGGCGCAAGCAGGGGCAGGCCCCCGCGAGGCGACGTGACGGTCTCGTAGGCGATACAGGTCGCACCGCTGTCGACTAAGTCACGAGTCTGCTCCGGATCTGGCGCCAGGTGCAGATAGGTAAAGAGAATCTGGCCCGGGCGTAGCATGGCGCGCTCGTCAGCCTGTGGCTCTTTCACTTTGACGATCATTTCCGCGCCGGCGAAAATTTCTTGCGGATCATCAACAATTTGCGCGCCCACTGCTCGATATTCGTCATCGCTTGCGCTGATACCTTCCCCGGCGTTGGCCTGTACCATGACCTGGTGGCCATGGGTCACGGCTTCACGTACGCTGGCTGGTGCCATGCCGACCCGGTATTCGTGGTTTTTTATTTCCTTGGGTACGCCGATTAACATTTAAGAACCTCCCGGTTAATTAAAACATGACACCTAATACGCCTAACTAGATTTCTAGTACAGCTGTCAGGCAATAACGGACTCACTTTGACCCCTAGGCGAGTTGCAATCTTCACAATCGCCTATGGATCGCTCTATTGGGAGCGCATGTCGGCACGGTCAATACCTGCAACTGCTACCGGCGCCTTCATTGCATCACGGCGGAAGGGTTCGCCCAGCTCCTGGTTGAGAACCACCTCGATAAAGGTCGTGATATTGCTGTTCATCTGCTCGCTGATAGCGGTATTGAGCGCAGCCGTGAGCTCTTCCATGGTCTCAGTTTTAACACCCTTAACCCCGCAGGCTTGGGCTATCTTGGCGTATTCCACACCTACGTTAAGTTCTGTACCAACGAAATTGTCCTGATACCATAATGTGGTGTTTCGCTTTTCAGCACCCCACTGGTAATTACGGAATATGATCATGGTGATCGGTGGCCACTCGTTACGCCCGCACGCGGTCATCTCGTTCATGGAGATCCCGAAAGCCCCATCCCCAGCAAAACCAACCACAGGAACATCCGGGCAGCCGATCTTGGCGCCGAGGATTGAGGGAAAACCGTAACCGCATGGGCCAAATAGGCCGGGAGCAAGATATTTTCGGCCTTGCTCGAAACTCGGGTATGCGTTGCCGATGGCACAGTTGTTACCAATATCCGAAGAGATAATGGCTTCACGGGGCAGGGCTTTCATGATGGCACGCCATGCCTGGCGAGGTGACATGCGCTCAGGTTTGTCGTCCCGCGAGCGTTGGTTCCAGGTAGTGCCGGGATCATCTTCTTCGTGATCCATGCTGGCAAGTTCTGATGCCCAGTCGGACTTGCACTTTGCGATCAGATCTGCCCTTTGGGCGCGGCCTTGGTCGCCTGCATTGACGCTGAGTTGTGTAAGCAACTGTTCAGCGACTCGTCGGGCATCACCTTGGATGGCTACATCTACTTTCTTGGTTAAGCCAATGCGATCAGCGTTGATATCGACCTGTATCAGGCGTGCATCTTTAGGCCAATAGTCAATTCCGTAACCGGGTAGGGTTGAGAAGGGGTTTAGGCGCGTACCTAGCGCCAGGACGACGTCAGCCCTGGAAATAAGTTCCATTGCAGCTTTGGAGCCGTTGTAGCCCAGCGGTCCGGCGGCCAGGGGGTGTGAACCGGGAAAGGCATCGTTGTGTTGGTAGTTGCAGCACACCGGCGCGCCCAGTCTTTCGGCAAGGGATACGGACGTTTCGATAGCGCCGCTTAGCACGGCACCGGCCCCGTTGAGAATGACCGGAAAACTGGCCTCGGATAGAAGTGCCGCGGCCTTGGCAATAGCAGTCTCGCCTCCGGGAGAACGCTCTACCTCGATAACTTGGGGCAGTTCAATATCTATAACCTGGGTCCAGTAATCGCGTGGCACATTGATTTGCGCTGGCGCCGAACCTCTTCGAGCTTTTTCGATGACACGGTTGAGCACTTCAGCGATCCGGGTTGGGTCACGAACCTCTTCCTGGTAGCAGACCAAGTCCTGGAATATGGCCATCTGCTTTACTTCCTGGAAGCCACCCTGACCTATGGTCTTGTTCGCAGCCTGGGGGGTCACCAGCAGTAACGGGGTGTGGTTCCAGTAAGCGGTCATGACTGGCGTGACGAAGTTAGTAATGCCCGGCCCGTTCTGGCCAATGGCCATACTCATTTTGCCGGTCACCCGCGAATAGCCGTCGGCGCTCATTCCCGCGTTACACTCGTGGGCACAATCCCAGAACTTAATACCAGCCGCTGGGAAAAGATCTGATATCGGCATCATGGCAGAGCCAATGATCCCAAAAGAATGCTCGATCCCGTGCATTTGTAGAACTTTGACAAACGCTTCTTCAGTGCTCATTTTCATATGTTTCTCCTGTGATCTGGAATCGCGTGGAAGTAGGCCAGGGTACCGGTGGAGATACACCTCTTGACCAGACTTTTGATCTTCGTGACGGTTTTGACTGCCCAGTGTGTTGCCGGCACCCGGATATGCGCTGGGTATTTGGACGGCGAACCATAGAACAGGTAAGCACCCACGCATAGGGCCAGCGCGATGTCATACAGTGCGCCAGATGTGGCTTCCAAGCCTGATGTATCTATAACCCAACCATGACCGTTTCGGAAATCAATCTATGCCTGCCGATGACTACCGCTGCGCTGCCAAATGGATCTAAGGTGGCAAAGGCGGCAAATGCCAGTCACCCCCGGTTTGAAGTACTTCGCACCTGGGGTGAACTGTGTGAGCGCAGCAGCGCGTTACCCGGTGATACCCCGCACCAAAGTCCGCTGGATCGTCTGACAACTCGCGGCAACGCTACACGGCAAGGCACCCCAAACAATCCGGCGCCACCTGCTTGCCCAGCCGCGGATAATGGCCGTGGGGTTGTTAGATCAACGGAACTGGCTCTGCGGGCCAACTCCCTGCGAGTTACCGAATTATCGTGCCATGCCTGCCAGTTTGGAGATACCGGGCTCGATGCGATCAACCGGGATAGATGAGAATCCCAGCCTCAGGAAATTTTTTGGCGCGGGCTGGGCTAGAAAAAAGACATCTCCTGCTTCAAATAGGATGCCCTGGGCCGCACAATCCTGGTGTAGTTGTCGTGCGTCCAGTCCTGGTGGCCCCTTGAGCCAAAATGATGAGCCACCGGTCGAAGGGCTGACTGTCCACTCTGGCAGGTGCTGATTGAGCGCGTCGCGTAGCGTATGCCATCGATCCCGCAGTGAGTGACTTAGGCGTCGGACCAGGGCATCGTGATAGCCACGCTTGAGGAACTGGGCGACGATCAACTGGTTGTTAGCGGGTGGATGGCGACTCATGAGTCGCCGTAGCGCGCGAGCTTCTCGAATAAATTCTGCAGGGGCAACCATGAATCCGATCCGCAATCCCGGCGCGAGCGTTTTGGACAGGCTTCCGATATAGATCACGACGCCGTCCCGGTCCAGGCTTTTGAGTGCGGGCGTGGGGTCACCCAGAAAGTTATGTTCACTTTCGTAGTCGTCTTCAATGATGACGAATTTGTCTTGCCGGGCTCTTGCCAGTAGCGCTTCGCGTCGGTCACGGCTCAACGTCACTGTGCTTGGAAACTGGTGACTGGGAGTAAGGTACAGGCACTGGCAATGCGAAAGCGCTGATTCAGGAACCAGTCCTTTGTCATCCACCGCGAGCGCTTCAATGCGGGCAGTGCGGGCCGCAAAGATATTGCGCGCATCCGGGTAACCAGGCTCCTCCATGGCGACCACCTGATCTTCCGTCAACAGTAGATCCGCAGTAAGGTACAGCGCCTGTTGCGCGCCCAGCGTAACAAGGATCTCATCAGGCTGCGCCCACACTCCGCGTCTGGGCAATATGCGTGTGTGAATCTGCTCGACCAGGTCCGGATCGTCCTGGTCAACCCGGTCGCCTGACCACCTATGGATCGCGCCGATACTGCCGGCATCCCGGCAACAGGCGCGCCATTCATTTACCGGAAAAAGGCTGGAGTCGATCTGGCCATAGATAAACGGATAGGGGTATTGCTGCCAGTCTGCCGGCTTGACTAGGTTTCGTTGCGTCGTGGGTCGAAAGCGTAATTTCTCTTCCCAATCAATGGAGTTTCGTTTGAAGGTTTCTGATGGGGGTGTCTTTACCCGGTCGAGCAGAATATCTTCGCTGACAAAATAGCCGCTACGTTCTCGGGCTATCAGGAAGCCTTGGTCGACCAGATGCTGATAGACCAGCACGACGGTGTTGCGGGCAACTTTGAGTTGGCTGGCAAGTTTGCGGCCCGAAGGCATGGGCGTACCCGGCGGGATGTGGCCATTGAGTATCGCGCTGACGAGCATTTCCCGGATTTGGGCTTGCAGGCTCGATTGCCCGTTGTGCGGTAATTCAAACAGGCGGTCTGGGATCACTGGACTCATCGGGCATACGGAACTGGTCCTACCTCAGGGTGTGTGGAAAGATTAACTTCAAGTCACACAGCAATTTAACTCGTCTTTAGGCAACTATAGCAGGCGCATTTCCCATAGGAAATATTATGAAATACGACCCGGAATTTCTCGAGAACTACTGGATGCCCTTCACTTCGAACCGGGATTTCAAGTCAGATCCCAGAATCGTGGTGCGCAGCGAGGGGGTTTATATGTATAACGACGCCGGGGAGAGAATCCTTGACGGATCCTCTGGACTTTTCTGTTGCGCTGCTGGTCATAGCCGGCCCGAGATTGCGGAGGCTGTCTACAGCCAGCTTAAAGAATCCGCCTACGTGCCACCATTTCAGATGGCACAACCGTTGGCATTTGAGCTGTCTCGGCGGGTCGCCAAACTGACCCCCGATGGCTTGGACCATATTTTCTTTGGCAATTCTGGATCCGAAGCGGTCGACACCGCAATGAAGATCGCCTATGCCTATCACTATGCGCGGGGCGAGGGCCAACGGCAGCGATTTGTGTCGCGCGAACGGGCCTACCATGGAGTAAACCTGGCAGGCGTCTCTTTGAGTGGGATGATAAAGAACCGCCAGGCGTTTGGCCCCGGTGTTCCGGGGGTGGTGCATATGCGCCATACCTGGCTACCTGAGAATCGTTTTGTTAAAGGCCAGCCTGAGACTGGGGTGGATCTTGCTGAGGATCTTGAACGTGCGGCTATGAACTACGGGCCCGATACGATTGCGGCTTGTATTGTTGAGCCTGTTGCTGGCTCCACGGGTTGCTTGGTGCCGCCTCGGGGCTATCTTGAACGCCTGCGTGAGATTTGCGATGCCCATGGTATTTTGCTGATTTTTGACGAAGTGATCTGTGGTTTTGGCCGAATGGGAACGCCTTTTGCGTCGCAAGCTTTCGGTGTCACCCCCGATATCATGACCATGGCCAAGGCTTTGACCAACGCGGCCCAGCCGATGGGTGCAGTGGCTGTCAGCGATAAGGTGCACTCAGCTTTCATGGACGCATCGCCGGAAGGCGCTGTTGAGTTTTTTCATGGATACACCTATTCCGCTCACCCCGGGGCTTGTGCAGCAGGTATTGCGACACTGGATATCTTTGAAAAAGAGGGACTGATCGCCCGAGCCGCAGACCTTTCGGGCTATTTCCTCGACCAGGTATTCGCACTCAGCGATATCTCCTTAATTACCGACATCCGCGGTTATGGGTTATTTGCGGGTATTGATCTGGCGCCTATGGAGGCACCCGGAGTGCGAGGCCTGGATTTTCAGAAAAAGCTCTTTCATAACGGATTGCACATCAAGATGACCGGGGATTCGGGGTTGATTGCGCCGCCGCTCATCAGTGAACGGCACCATGTGGATAGCATCTGCGAGATTATCCGACAGACCTTGGCTCAGTACTAAGGGCTTAAAGCCTGGAAATTGGTCAAATGGGCTAGGTTTTTGGAAGATTACGAAACATTCATTGAATACTTGCCATGTATTGATCCGGTGGTATTAGAATGGTGTTGAGAGGGCGTTGACTCGAATTAATTATTTATTTATACGTCCTTGTTGAATCGTGGTTTCATCAGGATTTGACATAAACGTGAATGGGCCCCGGTCCTGCGCACAGCGCGCAGGCTTTGGGGTAAATAACCAACTGGAGGACAAAAATGAGTCTGGAGAAAAATAAGAAGGGAGTTGAGGTAGACGCGGGGCGTCGATCATTCGTCAAGCGGTCTGCGGCGGTATCAACGGCCGCAGCCGTAGGACCGTGGATCATCAGTTCAAAGGCGCTTGCGTCTTCGGGTGAAGTCAACGTGCTGTTATGGTCGGATTATTGTCCGCCGGGATTCCTTAAGTCCTTTAAGGAAGAAACCGGGATTACCGTGAATTTCACCGGCATTGGTTCAAACGAAGAAATCATCAATAAGATGAAAGCGACCAAGGGCAAGGGTTTCGATGTCTGCAGTCCGACCAATATGCGATCGTTACAGTGGGAGCCGTTGGATTTGCTCCAGGCAATTGACTACGACCGCATTCCTAATGTTAAGAACCTGAATCCGGCGATGCTCGCAGTAGGCGATAACGAGTGGAGCTTTGGTGGGAAAGGCTCTCATTGGCTGCCTCAGATATGGGGCACTGAAGGAATTGCATGGCGTGCCGACAAGTGGACACCGCCGCGTGACGGAGAAATGCCAAGTTATGGAGATGTCTGGCAAAGTGATGTAGAGGGTAAAACCATGATGCGCCCGCACTCGGGTATGCTCGGAGCTGGTTTGTACCTTGAAACTACAGGTGCGTTGGACCCAGGTGCTATGCGGGCGGCGTATGCGGATGAGGCGACCATGCGCAAAACTTGGCAGGTAGTCACTGATTTCTGCATCAAGCATAAGAGCCAGATTAAACTCTTTTGGAACGATGCCGATAGCCAGAAAAACGGCTTCATGAGTGGTGGCGTCGTCGTCGGGCAGACTTGGGATGGGCCGCCTACCGTGCAGATGAAGGAAGGCAAGCCTGTCATATATCGAGCACCGATCGAAGGATCGCTGGCATGGGTAGACGGTTTGTGTATTTCTTCAGCGGCAGAAAACGTCGACCAGACCTACGCCTTCCTGAATTACTGCTTCGACGCCAAAGCGGCGGGGCGGTCAATCGATGGTGGCGGTATCGCTGACTGGGGACAACATGGCTACAACTCTGCTGTATTGGGCGCTGATAAGCACGCGAGCGCTGATTACGGCAAATGGTTCAACCAGATTTACCCCGGCAACTCGCTGGCCAACCTCTGGCCATGGCCGAAAGAGCCACAGTGGTATGCGGACGTACGTACTGAGTACCGTAATAAGTTCGTAAACGCCTAATCAGGCAATAAAGCCCTCGGCTTGCTGGCCGAGGGCTTTTTTCTGAGCCTGGGTTTGTTCGGGGTGGGCCAAAACCAGTGCCGATAGATGCAGTGGCTGGTCGGGTACTGGTTCCCTGGACTTTATTGACTCCTGCTAGGGGAAAAGTACACCGATGAGCGCAGATGTTCAGCTTGAAAATGTTTGGGTACAGTTCGGCGATTTTGTCGCGGTCCGTGATACCAGCCTCACCATCCAGGGTGGGGAGTTTTTCAGCTTTCTCGGCCCCTCGGGATGCGGCAAGACCACATTGCTGCGAGCCATATCGGGTTTTCAGGAGCCCAGCCGGGGACGGGTTTTGATTGGTGGCAAGGATATGGCGGGCACTGGCCCAAACCAGCGACCTACAGCGTTGATTTTTCAGAATCTCGCGCTATTTCCGCTAATGAGCGTGTGGGAAAACATTTCTTTTGCCCTTGAAGTGAAGGGGGTTAATAAATCGGTCCGGCGAAAAAAGGCCGATGAACTCTTGGAGTTAGTCGCTTTGCCAGGCCAGGGCGACAAGATGGTCGATGAGCTTTCCGGTGGCCAGAAGCAGCGGGTCGCCGTTGCCCGGGCTTTGTGTGCAGAACCCGAGGTGCTGTTGCTCGATGAGCCTTTGTCGGCACTGGACCTGAAGTTGCGCCAGCACATGCGTACCGAACTTCGTGCTATTCAGCAACGTGCGGGAATTACCTTTATCTATATCACTCACGACCAAGGTGAGGCGTTGGCTATGTCGGATCGAGTCGCGGTTATGCGCGAGGGTACGATTGATCAAGTGAGTGATGGCACTATCGTGTATGACCGGCCAGAGACGGCATTTGTGGCCTCATTTGTGGGCGAAAACAATGCTTTCCCAGGCCGGGTGATCGAAGTAACTCAAGGCGTTGCCAGCGTGCAGACCAAGTCAGGCGTGCTACATGCAGAGGTATCTGCGGTATCACCTTTAACTTCGGGTGATGCCGGAATTGTGTTTGTCCGACCGGAGTCAGTTCGTTTTGCTGATCCAAGTGCGTCGCAAAATCGTCTTGAGGTTACCGTGGTCAACCAGGAGTTCGAGGGACACTTCTGGCACTTGGTGCTGCAAACAGCCGAAGGCAGCGTGATTCGTATGTCCGTGATGAATGATGGTGAGAGTGAAACCTATGAGATGGGCTCCCGAATTGCCATCAGTTTTACAGCCCAGGGAGCGATAGCGCTGGCCCAGGGCGAACTCGCGGCTGAGTAATACCTGGAGCAGGGCAATGGCTGTCTGGTTCAGAAGGTTCCTGGCCAGAAATGGCACAATGCTGTCGCTGTATATGTTGACCGCAGTTGCGCTGTGGATCGTGCTCATGATCGTGCTGCCGCAACTGTTCATGCTGGATTTCTCTTTTAGGCACAACTGGCAACAGATAGACCCCTCACGCATGGGCGGCCCAGACGATGTCTACACGTTCGTTAATTATCATTTTCTGGCTTACGGCAGCCCTAATAACCCAGATCCGTTTAATGTGGTCGATGTTACGGTATTCTTTCGTACCATTGTCGCCGCGATATTCGTAACCTTATTTGATCTTGCTCTTTGTTATCCCATTGCCTATTACCTTGCGCAAGTCGCCCGCGGTGGCAAGGCGCGTCTGCTGGTACTTTTTCTGATCATCCCCTTTTGGGTAAATGAACTACTGCGTGCCTTCGCTTTTAGAATTCTGTTTGGTGAGGAAGGCACTATTAACGCGATCCTGCTGTCCATCGGCGTTTTAGATCAACCAATCGACTTTGTTCGCGAGGATGTGGCGCTGTATGCCGGCCTGGGTTACGCCTACATCCTGTTGATGATTTTTCCAATCTATAACGTTGTGGAGAGTCTGGACAAGAACCAGATAGAAGCCGCCAGGGATTTGGGAGCATCCTGGATCAGGATTCACCGTCGAGTAGTGATCCCATTTGCCAAACCGGGAATTAGCTCCGGCTGTACGATGGTCTTCATGTTGTCCGCTGGCGCATTGGCAGCGCCCCAGATTCTTGGAGGCCCCAGCAGTCTGTGGTTTACGCAGATTATCTACCAGTGGTTCAATACCGGCAGCAACTGGCCGCGTGGCTCAGCCTACGCCATTGTCTTAATGCTCTCCTGTGTCCTGCTGGTGCTCGCAATCATGCGGATATTTAAAGTCAAGATTGGAGAGATTGGCCGATGACATCGGCAAGGGTGCTGCGCCTGGCAGTAGGTTTTTATATTCTGCTGTTCTTTACCTACCTGTTTGGCCCATTGATTGTTATGTCGTTTACGGCTTTCAACAGTTCAGAGTTTCCCTCGATCTCTCCGTGGAACTGCGTTACCCCAGAATGGTTCGGGGTGCTATTCAAGGATCAGCACTTAATGGGAGGCCTGCGAAGCAGTTTATTAGTTGGCATCGGTGTCGTCCTGCTTGCTGTTCCCATTGGGTTGGCGGCATCACTGCTGATAACGCAGTTGCAAAAACGCGCACGTTCCATTGTTTATACCATCGCGATATCGCCCATATTAGTACCGGGTGTTGTTCTGGGTATTTCGACTCTGGTGTTCTGGGAACGGATAGACCGCGTGGTTCTGGGTGTAGAAGATAGTTTTTTTTACGATGGTTACTTCATGACCATCATCGGCCAGTCCACGTTTATTGCCGCTTACGCCATGTTGGTGTTTTTGGCTCGCCTGCAGCGCTTTGACCGAGGCCTTGAAGAAGCGGCGCTTGACTTAGGAGCTACCCATACTCAGGTTTTTCGCAAAATTCTACTACCTTTTCTTAAGCCCGCCATTGCCTCGGCTGCGGTGCTTGCATTTTTGGCTTCGTTCGAGAACTACAATACGACCGTATTCACAATTGTTTCAAAAAGCACTCTCACAACGGTCTTAGCCAGCAAGGTCCGCTACGGAATCAATCCATCGATCAGCGCGCTGGCTGTCATTATTATTGGCCTTACTCTCGTTGGGGCAGTGATTTACGAATACCTGCGGCGAAAAGAAGCCGCGAAGACCGAGGCACTTGCGGCAGAGGGTTTGCCAGCCCCAACTCGTTCGCGCTCGGGTAACCGTGTGCTGCGGGTTCCTGTAGGCGCCTTGGCCAGTCTTATTTTTGTCGCAATGTTGGCAACAGCGTGGATTGCTCGTGATTATGATGTCGCGCAGTGCAAGGTACAGGTGGCCGAAGAGAACCGTAAGAAGTTTGATGCTCTAAAACAGCAACGCCTCGCCGAGGCAAAGGCCAAACGGGAGGCGAACCGCCAGGATGCCGATGTTGCTGTCGAGACCAACCAGGCCGGTCGTCAGTACCAGAATATTTTCGCACCCACAAACCTTGGCAGCCAGATTGATTCAACTGAGCCATCTGAATCCGACTCTGGTGCGACAAGCGCTGTCGAGACCAACCAGGCAGGCCGTCAGTACCAGAATATTTTTGCCCCTACCAATTTAGACGGGCAGGTAGATTCAGAGACTAAGGATCAGTGATTGAGCTTCTAGTGTCAGTGATTCAGGCTTCCGTTGACCATAAACTCACAGTTAATTGGTAACGCCAGGAATTCTCAGCCAAACATATGAGCAAAATAAGAACAACCTGCATAGGCGCTTACCCTAAGCCCGAATTTGTTGAACTGCCTGATTGGTTTACGGTCGCCGAAGGCCCCGATACTGCAGACCCTACCCAGAGTTGGAGCGAGGCTATGGCAGCCATGGGGGAGAATGTCGAAGATATTCTCACCCGTGGCGTAGCCCAGGCAATAGCCGATCAGGAATCAGCCGGTATTGATATACCGACAGACGGAGAGGTGCCCCGAGAAAATTATATTCACTACCATTGCCGGTATTTAGATGGCATCGATTTTGCTCATCTCACAGAAAAGTCGTTGCGCAATGGTGCCTACGTTGCGCGCCTACCGACCATCACCAAACGGGTAAGTGCCCGTGAACCGTTTCTGGTACATGATTGGCAGCGTGCTCAGGAATTGACAGACAGGCCAGTGAAGATGACCATGCCTGGGCCGATGACTATCGGTGATACTACCGCTGATAGCTTCTATGATGATCCCGGGCGTCGAGGCGCCGATCTCGCTGATGCTCTCAACGTCGAAGTGTTGAATTTAGCCCAAGCGGGTTGCCGTCATATCCAGATTGACGAACCCCTTTTTGCCCGTAAGCCCGGCCCTGCTCTGGATTATGGGTTCGAAAATCTTGAACGTGCGTTTTACAAGTGTCCCAAGAATGTGATTCGAACTGTGCACATGTGTTGTGGTTATCCGGATCGCCTGGATAATTCGGATTACCCGAAGGCTGATCCACACAGTTATGCCGAACTGGCTGGGGCTATCGAGGATTCCTCAATCGACTCGGTATCGCTCGAGGATGCGCATCGACACAATGATCTAAGGTTATTGGAAAAATTTAACAACACCTCAGTGATCCTGGGCGTTGTGACTGTCGCAAAAAGCACTGTAGAGTCGGTTGAGGAAATTCGAGGTCGATTGCAGCTAGCCCTGGCGCATATCGATCCAGAACGGTTACTGGCAGCCCCAGATTGTGGACTTGGTCTGTTGGGCCGTGAGTTGGCACGCGCAAAACTGACAAACCTGTGCGAGGCCTCACGGAGCCTTGGCTGACATCTTGAGGTTTGGGTATAGGCCCACGACTCGATAACGCAAACTGGAGTTCGATCGGGACAGGCTTTGAAACTGAATACCACAACCCGGGCGCTGGCCTGCCTTTTGGTTGCACTCTTTCTGACGGGCTGCTCACAGGACACATCTGAATCAACCAAAGTAGTTGTTGCAGGCCCAAAAGAAGTCAGCCAGCAAAGTCAGGAAGGCCAAGCGTCAGATAACCCAGCCTTTGATTTGCACATGCAATTGGAGCTGACTCCAGCAGATTTATCTCAGCCCGTAACGCAGGGCCAGAACCTGGACGCGTCACCCCCTTCAGATTCTCTTCTGGAAAGGGCGCAACGCAGTGTTTTTGGAGACCTCGACAGCATTCGCAAGAGGCGTTTTTTGCGGGTTTTGGTTACTTATAGTCGGACGAATTTCTTTTTTCATCAGGGAATGCCACGTGGATTTGAGTATGACCTGATGATGGAATATGAAAAGCATCTCAATCGCGGCATCGATTCGCCTGAGCGGAAGGTCAAACTGGTTTTCATTCCAGTGAGGTTTGACCGCTTGCTGGATGACTTGATCGCTGGGCGGGGCGACATCGCAGCGGCTGGGTTAACTGTAACGCCCGAGAGATCCCGCCGCGTGGTATTTACCGACCCTTATATCAAGAATGTGGATGAAGTCATGGTAGGGCGTAGCAATGGTGAGGCCCTCACGTCGTTGTCAGATCTCTCAGCTAAGCAAGTAGTGGTAAGGAAAGGCTCCAGTTATGTCTCCCATCTGAGATCTGTAAACCGCTCTTTAGAAGATAAATCACTTCCCGCGGTGCAGATCATTGAGGCCGCCAACGAGTTGGCTACCGAAGATATTCTTGAACTGGTGCATTCAGGCGCTGTCGATTTGACTGTTGCTGATAAGCATATCGCCCAGACTTGGTCAAAGTTGCTTCCTGATATAAAAGTTCACTCCGATGTGGCCATTAATACCGATGGCAAGATCGCCTGGGCGATTCGGCCAGATAGCCCCAAGTTGCTGGCCAGTCTAAATAAATTTGTCAAAGAAAATCGCAAGGGCTCGCTACTGGGAAATATTCTATTTACACGTTACTACAAGAAAAATCGCTGGATTACGAATCCGCTATCGCAGGCGGATCGACAGCGGCTTAAAGAACTACGGCGATTGTTCGAACTGTACGGGGCGAAGTACCATATAGACTGGCTCAAGCTTGTTGCCCAGGGCTACCAGGAATCCAGGCTGAACCAGGCCATGCGCAGTTCAGCCGGGGCTGTTGGTATCGTGCAGCTACTGCCAAGTACTGCCGCTGATAAGAATGTGGGGATCGCCAATATCGAAACCCTTGAAAACAATATTCATGCGGGCGCCAAATATATGGCTTTCCTGCGCCACCGTTACTTCGATAAAGAGCAAATATCTGCCGCCGCAAAGATGGATTTTTCTTGGGCTTCATATAATGCGGGGCCTAATCGTATTCGCCGGTTGCGCAAACTATCTGCTGAGCGCGGGTTTGATCCGAACATCTAGTTTGGCAATGTGGAGGTGCTGGCAGCCGAGAAGATCGGACGTGAAACGGTTGATTATGTGCGCAATATCAACAAGTATTTCATTGCCTACAAACTGTATTTCGAGAGCCGGCCCGAACCTGATCCGGCGAGTTGACTTAACTACGGGTTTTCATTTTCCCAAAGAGACTCCACCGGAATGAAGTCCTGATTAATGTCGACTCTGTCGTTATGTCCAAAAATACCCTCGATCCGAAAAGTGAGTCGGAAAGTGGGTTCGTGATCGTACTCGTCGGGAAAATGAATCGCGGGCTCGATCTCCCAGAAAAGCCATTCTTTGCTCGTCATGCGCCGGTAACGGGCTTTGAAGACCGCGTCGTGCAGCGTGAACTGCGGTTTATCGCGAAGGTAGATCTCAGCATCGTAGGCGATGACCTCTGATTTGGATCGACGCAGTTTCTCGTACAGGCTGAAATACTGATCAAAACACCAACCACCATCGCACTGATCTGGATTTTTTTGATACCAGCGCAATATTGAGGTCGGACGGAAAAACAAATGCGAGCTTAGGGTGCGGTCGAAACTTGCTTCGCCACGGTATTCAAACTTGCTTTTAGTGAAGTAGTAGAACGAATTGCTGACCTGGGGAACCCAGGGGCTTTTGGTCAGAAAGGTTTTGCTATGGCGAATGCGGCCATAGGGTTGGTATTTGCCATCACGCCGCCTGATGCCGATGTCATAGCGAAGCTGTTGCCAAGGCTTGCCTGTCCGTGGTTTGAATTGCAGGCTGATATTTTGTTGTTTGTTGTCTATGTCATCCACCCGGGTTTCATCTTCGTCGTCACCCAGCATCAAGTGCAACCGGTTTTCTACGCTGGGCAAGGATATTTTTGCGCGTATGCCGGGACTGACTTTGACGCCGTCATTGCCATCGTAGCGAAAACGGACAAATACACGAAGACGGGTTTTCTGAGCTGATTCGTCTGCATACTCATTAGCAAAAAAACCGTCAATCTGGCCTGCGGTATCAGTTACCCACTCGGACCATTCTTCATGGGTTTCATCGATACGATCTACGTCGTCCGTGTTCTCTGCGAGCGCTGCGGCACTCAAGCAAAAAAGAGTGAATATCGTGAAAAATCTCATTGGTTCTATTACTTAGAATATTGAATGTCTTAGAAAAGAGGCCTTATAGGCTAATCAGCGCGGTTCGCGAGTTTTTCAAAAAAGGATAACAAAGAGGCTCAGTCGATGTCGAC
>JAPKAJ010000162.1 GCA_028825345.1 Arenicellales bacterium
GCATCACGCGCTATCGACGGGTCGCAAGTTTTACTTGGGTTGGCCGCATTCCCAGCCCGCTGGTCGCGCCACCGGACTGCCATTACAGTACACCGGCTCGCCCGTGACCTGGACAGGGTTAGATGGGCAGCCGGTTAGCACCAGTAGGACAATGCCAATCAGCCATATCTTGTACAGCCGATGATCGATGATCATATCAGTTTTCCTCACGATATTTTTTGTGACAGCCCTTGCAGGTGCGGGCGGTCTTGATGAACTGTTAGGTAATCGCGCCCTGGTTGTCGGACGCAGCAATCTTTGCCAGTGCTTGTGATTGCTCGATCAGGGCATTCATCTTCGCCTGGAAATCATCCCAGTTTTCCCAGATCTCTTCTTTCGCCCGGGTGTCGCCAAAGTCACTGCCGGGGATAAAGCCATTGATCGGGAACCGGCTGAGTTTGGCCAGCGCCTTTGCATGGTAATTGAACGCGTCAGCATCCCAGTCCGCCTTGCCTTTGACCATAGCGGTCATGGGCTTCACATGCCAGACGATCATCTTGTAGGCCGACTGGCGGTAAGTGATGGCCTCTTCGATCGGGTCTCCTGCTTGGGCGGGCGTAAATCCCAGTGCCAGCACCGCTAGACTGATGCGCCAACCACTGTGGAAGAATCTCATTGAATAGCTCCTTAAATTAGAGAGGCTTTATGAAAGTTTGGTAGAGTAACATGGTCATGTTGAAGCTTATACGGTCAAGAACTTTTCGCCCAATGGTGGGGTTGGGATTGCTGTTAACAGCGGTGCCAGTACAGGCGCTGCCCGAATGCGAGGTCCCCGCAGGCTTAGAGGCGAAGGATCAGATCCATTACTGCATGATCCATACTTTCCGGACCGCCTGCCTGGCGGGCAAAGGCTATGACATGGCCAAAGAAAACTGGACTGTCATGCAGACAGATTACGAGGCGTGCACCATTGACGGCTGTGATCAGTTGTTTGAACAGATCGGCGCGCTATCCGAAGCGCTTTTTCTCGAAGCATGCAATATCGCTCTGTCTGATCGGCGTTAGTGCCCGCGCCGGCACAGTCATCAGCGCGCCGACATCCCCTGTTCCCAATAAACCGATAGCGCGCGTCACTGTCATCGCCGCAGTTCGCGGCCAGCCTCAGCCAGCTTCCTGATGGATCTTGTGACGACACAGTCAATTGCCGATGCAGGTTGAATCTTGAGCAGGACGGGGGTTTGTGTCTTTGGTGTAAAGCGTCTAACTGCGCAGATAGGAAGCGCCGTTGACATCAATTATGGCGCCAGTGGAAAACTCGGCCCCTGGCGAGGCCAGGAACAGTACGGCATGGGCGACTTCTTCGGGTCGAGCGACTCGCCCGAGCGGGCTCTGATGGCGGATGTCGTCACCATCGGGCCCCTGTAGTACGGTCTTCGCCATATCGGTTTCGACAAAGCCTGGCGCCACTGCGCCGACAAAAATCCCAAGGCCTGCGACGTGCTGGGCCAGTGACTGGGTCATTGCATTCAGCCCTGCCTTGCTGGCGCCGTAGGCCGGGCAACGCGGTTCGCCTCTAAAAGCGCCGCGCGAACTGACATTTACAATGCGCCCGCCACCATGCTCACGCATGTGCTCAACGGCACACCAGCACAGGTTGGCAGGGCCAGTGAGGTTGACAGCCAGGGTGCGCTGCCAAGCCGTTTGCCACTTGGCAAATGAGACTTCATCGATGGGGTGGGCTTCGAAGATACCTGCGTTGTTCACCAGGATATCCAGCCCGCCCAGGCTTGTAATGACTTCGGTGACGATGCGCTGTACCGTCGGGGCATCGGCTAGGTCGCCGGCGCAAAGCACATGGCCTGTGCCGTCGAGGCTTGCCAGGGTATCGCGGGCGGCCTCTTGGTTGGCGCGACAGTGCACGGCCACCTGCGCCCCTGCTGAAGCAAACTGGCGTGCCACAGCGCGGCCAATCCCGCGCGAGGCCCCGGTGACCAATACTTTCTTATTGTCAAAGCGCATCGGCACAGATTACCGTATCTGCCCGTTTGGGAGAAGTGGCATCGCACGTGCTGTGACTATTCGCCGGGGCGGCCTGCCCAGCTGTGGTTGTTTATGGCGTTACTTACCGGGCCCTCGTAGAATGGGGCGCAGGATCAGGATGTGCTTACAGGAGGAGCGCTATGAGTGACAAGCCAAGCGACGCGGAATTGACCGACGAGGAACTCGATGCCCAGTTGCGCGAGATTGCCGACCAGTTTATTGATCTGGCCAACCAGCAGGCCGAGCGCTTTCATAAGGAGAATATCAGTCAGGGCCTGATGTATGCCGCGGCACGCTTCAATGCGTTTGTGGTGACCTCGCACGCCGATGACATTGCGGCCTACGACCAGGAGCGCGACCGGGCCATCGAATATTTCGTGGAACAGCATCGGCAGATGTTCACTACCAATCTTGATGATTACCGTAATACTTTTGAGGATCTTAAGTATGCTGATCTGATGTCCAGCCGGCCGAACTGAGATGAAACGCCCAGGACTCAGCGGTATTGGAGTATGCAGCGAAGTCCACGGCAAAGCGGACTACCGGTAGGCCAATAGCTGCCCGGCTGGTGCGTCTGGCCAGTGAAGTTATTTAGGAGTTACTACTCGTTGTCGCGGCCGGTGTGTACCGTGCAGGGGGCTTGGGCTCCATTGTCGCTGACCCAAAAGACAATCGGCTGGCAGCAGATTTCGCAATCTTCTATGTATTGGTCACCGGCGGTGGCTGGATCAACCAGGGCAGTGAACACCTCGGCGCAGTAGGGGCACTCGATGAGATGTTCTTCCAGTTCCATGATTGCAGTATTGTGCCTGTGGGCCACAAAAAGCAAAAGGCGACCCTTGGGCCGCGCTAACGGCTAACCGCACCTCACGCCCACGCGGCACACAACAAAATAATACAAAGCGCAAAATGCACAATAAGGCGAATGACAGGGGCTGTGATCCAACCGGGTCAGCGCGGGCGTATGCTCGGGATCGCCAGACAAAAGCCGCGTGGTTGTGCTATTCCGATACCATGAGCCTTCGGTGGCCTTACCAAAGATGAGCCTTAGGGAGAGGCAACCCAAATGAACCCAAAGAGGAAATCATGACTGACTACACCAAAATGACTTGCGAGGCCTGCCGGGCCGGGGCACCGCCTGTCACCGATGAGGCACTGGCCGAATTTCTTGACACCCATCCAGACTGGGAGCGCCTGATTGTTGATGATGAGCCGCGATTGCGACGGGCTTACCGCTTTGGCAATTTTGCCGCGGCACTGACTTTTACCAACTCGATCGGCGAACTGGCAGAATCAGAAGGTCATCACCCCGCGCTACTTACCGAGTGGGGTCGGGTGACAGTAGACTGGTGGACCCACAAGATTGGCGATATTCATCTTAACGATCTGATCATGGCTGCACGCAGTGATACCTTGTACGATGCTGCTGGCTGAGGACTGATACTCTTTTGGATCGAACCGAGCGCTTCTACACCATCGACCGCATGCTGCGGGCCCACCAGGGCACCACTTTGCGCCAGATGATGGAGGCAATGGAAGTATCGCGGGCCACCGTGCGGCGCGACCTGGAATACATGCGCGATCGCCTGGCGGCACCCATTGCCTGGGATCATGAGGCGCGCCGCTATTGTTACGAAGCGCACTCCGAAGAGGCCGACCGCTACGCTTTGCCCGGGCTCTGGTTTAATGCGTCTGAGGTGCACGCACTGCTGACCATGGAGCATTTGCTTTCCAGTTTGCAGCCTGGTCTGCTGGAGCCGCACATTGAACCCTTGCGCAACCGTATTCGCCGGTTACTGGACAGCGGCGACCATCCAGTTGATGAGGTAGCCCGGCGTATCCGCGTGCTGCATATGGCGGCCCGCCAGGCAGATAGCGATGTTTTCGGTGCCATCTCCCACGCATTGTTACGTCGTTACCGGCTGCAGATCAGGCATCTCAACCGGCGCAGCGGCGAGATCACCGAGCGGAGCGTATCGCCGCAGCGCCTGGCGCATTACCGCGACAACTGGTATCTCGATGGTTGGTGCCACTGGCGCAATGGTCTTCGCAGTTTCGCCGTCGATGCTATTGAGGGCGCGCAGGTAGTCGAGACGAAACGGGCTAAGAGCGTTAGTGATGCGCAGCTGGAGCAAGTGCTCGGCACCGGCTACGGCATCTTTGCGGGCGATAAAATCCGCGAGGCGGTGCTGCGTTTTTCGCCCGAGGCGGCCCGCTGGGTCGCGCGTGAAAAGTGGCACTCACGCCAAAGCGGCCGTTTGGAGGAAGATGGCAGTTACACACTGACGATTCCCTACGCCGCTGAGACCGAACTGGTCATGGATATCATGCGACACGGTGCCGAGGTAGAAGTCATCGCACCGGACAGTCTGCGCGAAACGGTGCGCCAGCGCCTGACCGCTGCAGCAGCCCAGTATCCCGACTGATCCACTTGAACCCACCTGAAAACGTTGCTTATGGTTTGTCCGGCAACATCCGGGGTATTGGCTGGATGGTGTTGACCGGGGCCATGTTTGTCGGGGTTACGGTTGCGGTGCGTTATCTTGGCACCTCAATGAACCCGGTGCAGGCGGGCTTCATCCGCTACGCCTTTGGTTTGTTGATGGTGCTGCCGTTGTTGTCACGTGCCGGGGTGTTATCGCTGCATTCCAAACGAATCGGTTTTCATGCACTTCGTGGTTTGGCCCATGGCTGCGGCGTAATGTTGTGGTTTTTTGCCATGAGCCGTATCCCCATTGCCGAGGTCACAGCGCTGGGATTCACCGCGCCAGTCTTCACGACGCTGGGCGCCGCGCTGTTTTTACGCGAGCGGCTACGGAGCTACCGCGTGATCGCTATGCTCGCGGGCTTTGCCGGGGCGTTGCTGATCCTGCGCCCGGGATTTCGGGAGATCGATATCGGCGCTTTAGCGCAGGTGGCTGCCGCGCCGCTTTTTGCTTGCTCCTTTTTAATGGCCAAGTCGGCTACTCGTACCGAATCCAGTACCATGATCGTGGTGATGCTCTCGGTGTTCTGTACACTCACCCTGGCTTTACCGGCGCTTGCAGTGTGGCGCACCCCGACGCTCGAAGAACTGGAGTTGTTGTTTGCTACGGCAGCGCTGGCCACGACCGGCCACTACTGCATGACCCGAGCCTTCAAGGCGGCCGAAGTATCGGCAGTGCAGCCATTTACCTTTTTGCAACTGGTGTGGGCGACTTTGCTTGGCCTGGTGCTTTTTGATGAGCACCCCGATCTTTGGATCGCGCTTGGCGGTGCTCTGATCGTTACTGCCGCCAGCTGGATGGCTCATCGCGAGGTGCAGTCTCAACGC
>JAPKAJ010000163.1 GCA_028825345.1 Arenicellales bacterium
AAAAGAAAATTCTTTATCGGTCAGTAGCAATAGCGCGCCTGAAAATATTGCGAGGCAGGCCGAATACTGAGGTGTAAGGTTGGCGACAAACATTCCCCAAAGAAGCACCGAAAACGGTATGAGAAAAAATGCTGATGTAATAGCCACATCACGCATTGAGGGTTTTTCATCCTGGGGGATCCCCTTAAGGTCGTATTTGCGTGTATAGGCGTTTATGCCAACCCAGACGGCAAAAAAATACAGAATAGCCGGGAGCAACGCCGCTGCCATGATCCCGGTATAGGGTACCTGCGTAAGTTCAACCATTACGAAGGCTCCGGCGCCCATCAAAGGCGGCATGATCTGCCCGCCCGATGAAGCCACGGCTTCAACCGCGCCCGCAAGACGTTTGGGGTAGCCCAGGCGAATCATGGCCGGTAGGGTGATAGCGCCGGTCGATGCAACGTTGGCAGAGGCTGATCCCGAAATAGATCCAAAAAGGGCAGACGAGATGACAGATACTTTTGCGCCACCCCCTCTCAGACGCCCGGCAGCACTGGCTGCGATGTTCATAAACCCGCGTCCTGCTTCTCCACTATTGAGTACTGCACCGAAGATCACAAATATCGCCACGACATTAACCGAAATGCCGGTCAGGATTCCCCAGATGCCACCTTCAGTAATGGTCAGGCTGCCCAACAGGCTTTCAAGAGGCATGCCGGAGTGACCGAATTCCCCGGGGATATGTTCACCCCACAGGGCATACGCGAGCGCAGTTGCAGCTACTAACGGCAGCGGCCAGCCGACAGCGCGGCGAGCTGCCTCAATCACTACCAAAAGAAGAATCATGGCGCCCCCCACCTGGGCATTCGATTCTAAAAAGCCATATTGATCACCCAGTGAATCATGGGCTAAAGCGATCCAAAGAGCGCACGATATACCGGCGATAGCGAGGACATACCCTGTAATTCTTGCAAAGCTTGAGCGAGCCCCAAGACACAGAACCCAAGGCAGGACAAATGCCATATGGACAGGCCTGCTGACCAGGTTGGGGGTCAGGCCTGAGAAAATCAGAAAAAGGTGAAAAAAGACGCAACTGCTGGCGAGAATCAGGGCAGGGGCCCGATATCTCGCCAGCAGTGATTCTGATCCTGAGTCGATCAATACCCGAACTTCAGTTCGCCAAGTAAGCCGATGGCAATAAAGAAGTACCTGGAGATTTTGTCAGAGGGCTTTGCTTTATGTAATGAGGGGCCTGTTATTGTTGTGCGGCCGAAAGGGTAAACCCTGCTTCCTGATAGTAACGCACAGCCCCCGGGTGAATCTTGCCGGTGATATTAGGCATTAGCCCTTCGTTGACGCCATTCCACCACGCCGCACTTGATCCCATTGAGCTCTTTTGTGCCCAGTAGGTTTTGGTTAATGCGTAAGCGGTGTCGTCATCCATGGCAGTTGTTGTATAGGCCACCACCGGCAATGAAGTAGTAATGATGTCCTGGTCTTGTCCGGCATAGGTGCCAGCTGGGATAACCAGGCGGGTGCGTTTGGTTTTCTTGATCTGATCGCCCGACAACGAAAGTACGGTCACACCGGTAGATGCCGCAGCTTCAATGACATTGGGAGCCGGGAAAGACCCCGCGGTGACAAAGCCATCAATCTGACCATTTTTTAATGCAGAAACTGCATTTGATAATTCTGCATCAGCCAGGCTGACCTTGCCCTCAAGCCCGAACAGTTTGATGTATTTGGCACCCTCTTTAGCGCCGAAGGACCCTTTGCCCAGGAGGATGGTTTTGCCCGCTAATCCGGCAAAATCCTTAACTCCGCTTTTACTGGACATCACAAAATGCATTGTCAAAGAAGGGATAGGAAAAAGTGCGCGAATCTCACCGAACTTAGGATCAGTCTTATCCTTAAACATGGCTTTGCCGGCTTGAGCAAGCCGTACCAAAACCGGTGGCGTGGTAAAGACATAATCACCGCCGCGAACTTTGGCCTCCATTACATTCTGAACTGAGCCCTGGCTTTCTTCTACTGTGACAATAATATTGCCATTTGATCCTTGTTTCATAGCCTCTGATATTTGAACGGCCATTTGGTAGTAGGAGGAAGTCGATTTCGCGGATTTATAAGTCACACGGGTTTCGGCCTGGGCGAGTGGGTTTATGAGTACCATCGACGCGACGAACGCACAGCTGATAGCGCTAAGTTGAAATTTCATCAGTTAATCCTTTGGTTTAGTGTTTATTCTATTTAGCCACAGCCATGGCTGCTTTTCAAATTCAGTCAAGCGCTAAGCGGCAAAGTGGTTTTGTGAGTGTCGATTGTATTTATGGGATAGGTGCGTTTCCCAATCCGTTAGCCTAAATATAGTATCAATCTATATAATCATCTACGATGCCTAATCAGAGTGAAACAGCAGTGCGCGCGCGAATACATTTTCTTTTTTTGAATATTGGCCATTTTGTCGACCATCTGTTGCCACTGGTTTTCGCCAGCGTCGCTGCCTTGACCCTAACTCGTGAATGGGAAATGAGTTATGCCGAGTTGATTCCCTATGCCACTCCCGGGGTGATCGCATTTGGGCTTGGCGCTTTGCCAGCAGGTTGGTTGGCCGATCGCTGGAGTCGCGAGAAGATGATGGCAATATTTTTTGTTGGAATCGGTATCAGCGCTATCGCCACGGCCATGGCAACAACGCCTGTTATGATGGCCTTGGGACTTTTTGCCATTGGCCTTTTTGGGTCGATCTATCACCCGGTTGGGCTCGCCATGGTGATCCAGGGGCGCCAGCGCACCGGTATGCCGCTGGCGGTCAACGGGGTGTTCGGCAACCTTGGTGTTGCCTGTGCGGCCTTGTTCACGGGCCTGTTGATTCAATCGAGTGGCTGGAAAGCTGCCTTTATCTGGCCCGGTGTTGTGACCTTACTCCTGGGTGGCGCATACATCGGTTTTCTTTTTGCTTGCCGTAATGTCAGGCCAGGCAGCCAGTCTGAAGGCAAACGAGGCGGTGCGACTGGCTCGACCGGTTTTGCACGGGCGCAGTTGATTCGTATTGTTCTAATTGTTTTTGCCTCGACGGCCCTCGGCGGGTTGATATTTCAGAGCACGACTTTTGCTCTACCCAAGATCGTGGGGGAGCGGATGGCAGATATTGCAGTTTCAGTTTCCGACATAGGCTGGTATGCATTTGGCATTTTTGCCCTCGCCTCTATCGGCCAACTTATCGTCGGATTTGTGGTAGACCGGTGGTCGCTGAAGTATGTATTTGTGACTGTAGCGGCCTGCCAGTGCATCTTTTTCCTGGCAATGGTTGGGTTGAGTGGGCCGTGGGCGTTGGTGACAGCCACAGCATTCATGCTGGTGGTTTTCGGCCAGATCCCGATTAATGATGTGCTGATTGGTCGGGTGGCCAAGACCCAATGGCGTAGCCGGGCGTTGGCTGCGCGATACATCATTTCCTTTTCGGTCAGCGCCACTGCGATACCGATGATTGCCTGGGTGCATGCGAGTTGGGGCTTTGATATTTTCTTTTTGATACTGGCTGCCGCCGCTGCCGTGATATCCGCTATTGTCCTGTTTCTGCCGCGGTTACAGGCTTCAGGGAACGCGGTGTAAATATGAAGGGCGAATAGCTTAATTAACCTACCGGCAGGACTTGAAAGGTCCGGCCAGATACCCCATTTCTTCCGGGTCAAAGCGCCCAATAGGGCCAATCTAACCAGTACAGGAGCGCTCGCCCGGTCATGACAAGCGCCAAGGATTTCGGGCATGCCCGGCCGTGCGCTGTAGGTGAGTCAGATCAAGATAATACGCCTCATGCTGGCCTTGTTGTCGGGTCCATCATAAATTCTGCGCCTTCATAAATCCTTAAAGAGTAACAAAATGATCGATCCCAGAGTTTTATCAAGAACTACGGAAAAGGCATCAAGACCATTACTGCGATGGGCGGGGTCAGTAGTGTCGCCTGGCACCTGGAAAGCCCGGACCGGGCGGTATTATTCTTTTCCGCTTAACAAGACCCTGATCGTCTTGGTTGCCTAAGGACAGCATCGACAATGGAAATTCTTCAGAACCTTTTAGTCGCGTTGAAGTACTTACTGTATGCGGCAGTGGTCTTAAGTCTGTTAGTTTGGCTCTTTTTAAACTACGCTCCGGCGTTTGGCGGCAAGCCAGACGAGGATAGCACTCAGCGCATGACGAACTCGAAAAACTTCAGTGCTGGGAAATTTGCCAACCTGGTGTCTACGCAAGTGAGCACGTCGTCAGGCAGGCGGAAAATCTCAATATTCGATTGGATTTTCCCTCCCGATGGGAAGAACCCTGCTAAGCCGTTGCCATCTGAGTCTTTTGATCGCAATAGTTTTACAGAGGGTAAATTCGTTTGGCTGGGGCATTCGACTCTTCTGATGAAAACAAGTGGCGTTGTCATAATGACGGACCCTGTTTTTAATCGTGCGTCCCCGGTTGTGCTGATAGGTAATCCGTTCTCATTGCAAAACCCAATCGCTATTGATGATCTACCCGCCGTCGATGCGGTGATCATCTCCCACGATCACTATGACCACCTCGACTACCAGGCGATTAAAGATCTATCGGAACGTGTCGATCGTTTTTTTGTGCCATTAGGCGTTAAAGCGCATTTGCAAAGATGGGGCGTCAACGGTGAAAGGATCAGTGAGTTGGATTGGTACGAGAGCGAACTTTACCGGGGTCTTAAATTGACATTAGCCCCAGCGCGCCACTTCAGCGGGCGACGATTCAGTAACCGAAACGAGACGCTTTGGGGTTCGTGGGTTATTGATTCGAAAACACTGAAGGCGTACTTCAGTGGTGACGGTGGATACTCAGAGACCTTTAAGATCATTGGAGACAAATATGGCCCGTTTGATATCGCATTTATGGAAAACGGAGCCTACAACCTCAATTGGGCGAACAGTCATATGATGCCTGAGCAGACCGTGCAGGCGAGTATCGATCTCAATGCCCGGGTACTATTTCCTATTCACTGGTCTAAGTTTGATTTGTCGATACACCCATGGGATGAGCCGGCTATTCGGATTACCGCAGAGGCAAAAAGACGGGATGTGACTGTCGCCACGCCACTGATCGGAGAAGTCTTTGATCTGGAAAAATTACCCCAAGTGCACTGGTGGGAGGCGCTAAGAGCCCAAGTTGATGGGCCAATCATGACTGGCAACAACCAATAGGTGTTGCAGGAATAGAACTGCCGAAATCGGTACAGTGGCATTGGCGACTTTCATGGAGGACGTTTTCGGCCTGGGTATAGGCAGTATTAACGCCCCTTCCTGCTACCATTTGCTATAAAC
>JAPKAJ010000011.1 GCA_028825345.1 Arenicellales bacterium
AGGGGATCGGCGCTCTGGCGGCTACCCAGATTGGTGGATGGGGTTGCTGCACAGGTTTAGGTACCGAGGTGGATTCAGGAAAGCGCCAGAATTCACCTTCGTGGGCGTAATCACCTTGCCACAGCGCCTTTACCGCGGGGAGCATTTCCTGCATATAACGCCAGGCATCACTTTGCTTGAGTCCGGCGTGCATTCGGTCGAACTCACGCTGATACGCCCCTGAGCCAATGCCAAATTCCAGCCGACCATTACTGTACAGGTCCACCAGAGCAGCCTCACCGGCCAGATTGATTGGGTGCCAGTACGCGGCGACCGCCACACCCGTGCCAAGTCGGATGCGGTCGGTGTGCGCCGCCCACCAGGTGAGTATCTGGAACGGGTTGGGCGCAATGGTCATCTCCAGAGCGTGATGTTCAGCCGCCCAGACAATATGAAAGCCACCTTCATCGGCCATCTGGACCATTTCCAGCGTATGCCGTTCGACATCGCGCATATCGATATCGGGCGAAATACGCTCCATGTTGATCGCTAGCTGGAATTTCACCTGTTTTCCCTCATGGATTATTGAACGCGAAGAGTCTAGCACCGCCGTGCTGGACAAAGTAAAGACACTGCTTGATCTAGAGCAGGACCCTGCAAATAATCAGCACAGGGGATTAGCTGATTTTTCGAGCCCTGCAATTAAAACAGACAGTCACACTTGGTGCTGTTGCCGGTTCCGGCAAGGTTCCGAGGAGAAAAGATGGGCATAACACTTAAGCGAATGGGAGAGATTCTTTCGGCTTTTAACAATAAGGATCTTGAAGCGATTGTCGAAAGTTTTGATGAGGACGGTGAGTTTTTGCTGGCGGCAGGCGCGCATCCCTACGGCGAGTGCTTCAAGGGTCGTAATGCCATTCGCACGGTACTCGCCGAACGCTTTGCTGCCGTACCGGATATCCAGTGGGTGGATGCCCACACCTGGATCAGCGGCGAGCGGGCCGTAACCGAGTAGCGGGTTACCGGTACCGGCCCCAACGGCCCGATCAATCAACTGGGTTGTGACCTTTGGACCTTCCGTGAGGATAAAGTCCTGAAAAAGGATACCTACTACAAGCAAGTCACCGCATGACAAAGGGGTCGGTGATGGGTTCTGCTGAAGTGTTCAGCCAGACGGTTTTTGGGCGCGTGTAGTCGTAGATGGCTTCCATGCCCGATTCGCGACCATAACCACTGTCTTTGTAGCCGCCAAAAGGCGCCAACGGTGAAACCATGCGGTAGGTATTGACCCAGACAATTCCCGCTCGCACAGCCTTGCTGACTCGCAAGGCGCGACCGATATCACGGGTAAAGATCCCTGCAGCAAGACCAAAGCGTGTGTCGTTGGCTTGGCTAAGCGCATCGGCCTCATCATGGAATGTGAGCGCACTGACCACTGGTCCGAAAAGTTCGTTCTGTACTATACCGATCTGCTGGTTTGGGCAGTCCACGATGGTTGGCTCTATATACCAGCCGTTGTCGTGCCCTTGGGGTGTTTTGCCGCCATAAATTAGTGTGGCACCGTTCGCGGTGGCGTCCGTAATGGTGGCATGAATATTGTCAATCTGGGCTTGGGTGGCCAAAGGCCCCATCTGGCTGGCATCGTCCAGAGGGTCGCCGATACGGATCTTGGCTGCTTTTTCTGTTACCCGCGCTAGCACCTCATCATGGATGGATTCGTGCAGCAGTAGCCGTGATCCGGCGACACAACTTTGCCCGCTGGCACTGAAAATGCTGAGCAATACACCGTTAACTGCGCTTTCAAGGTCCGCATCTTCAAAAATAATCACTGGCGACTTGCCGCCTAATTCCAGGGAAACCTGGGCAAAGTTCTCAGCAGCGTTGCGCATGACATGGCGCGCAGTTTCGGGTCCGCCGGTAAAACTGATGCGATCAACCAGTGGATGTCTGGTGAGTGTTCGGCCACAGGGCTCTCCGTGCCCGGTAACTACGTTGAAAACCCCCGGCGGAAAACCAACTTCTTCGAAAACCCGGGCAAATTCGAGCATTGGAGCCGAGGCATGTTCTGAAGCTTTGAGAACGACCGTGTTGCCAGCCGCCAGGGCTGGACCAATCTTGACCGCGACCAGAAAAAGTTGCGAGTTCCAGGGTACGACAGCAGCGACGACACCCAGCGGCTCGCGCAGGGTCATCGTCATCATGTCTGGTTTGTCGATTGGTAGCGTCTCACCGCAGACTTTATCTGCAAGGCCGGCGTAATAATGAAAAAAGTCGGAAATGTAATTAGCCTGCCAGCGGGTTTCCTTGAAGAGTTTTCCAGTATCAATAGTTTCACATCGTCCCAGTGATTCCGAATGTTCGCTAAGCACATCAGCCAGGCGACGCATCAGTTTGCCTCGGGCAGTTGCAGTCATGCTTGACCAGGGGCCCTCGGTAAAGGCGCGGTGCGCCGCCTCCACTGCACGGTTGACGTCGGCCTCGCTGGCTTCGGGCACTTCAGCCCAGGCTTTGCCGGTAGCGGGGTTGATGCTGGTAAAAGTCTTGCCGTCCTGTGAATCAACCCATTGACCATCAATATACATCTGATATTGCTTCAGTTCAGTCATCGACTGCTATCCTCTTTGTTTCAGTGGTTTGTATGCGATGCATTCAATTTCTACACGAATGTCCACGAGAAAATCACTGATCAGTGCCGAACGCGCCGGCGGACCATCAGGGAAATACTCAGCGTAGATTGCGTCGAACCCCCCGAAATCATCACGCGAACGCAGCCAGACCATAGACTTGACCACATCGCATAGAGCGCAGCCGGCTTCAGCCAGGGTCTCACGGATGTTTTCAAGGCAGGCCCGGGTCTGCTCCTTGATATCGCCGCTGGTCATGACCTTACCGTTGACCATGGGAACTTGCCCGGTCAAAAAGACAAAATCACCGGCGCGCACGGCTCGTGAAAGCGACAGCTGGCGGCCATTGATAACCAGCGGCTTGCCGATGATCTCTTTTTGGGACTGATTCATCGCGGTATATGACTATCTTTTAGACTTGTCCGACTAAAATAGCACAGGTCCGGTGCATGCCGGCTGTCTTTGTACGACCTTGAGGGAATTTCTCAAAAAAATGCCACATTGCAGTGATTACAGCCCTGAGGGCACCTGGTATGACATTTCCGGTGTCGCCAATAACCCTGAGCCGATTGTACTGATCCATGGAGTCGGCCTTGATCACACCATGTGGGATCTGCAGGTGCCTGTGCTTGCAAAAACCCATCAGGTCGTTCGCTACGACATGCTCGGACACGGCCGCACCGCTCCGGCGGAGCGGGTAGAGGGTATCTTTAGTTTTGTCGCGCAACTGGTGCAACTGCTGGAGCACTTGGAGATTGATCGTGTCCATCTTGTGGGTTTATCTATGGGCGGAGTTATCGCTCAGGCCTTCGCTGGACAGTTTTCGGCGCGACTGAAAACCCTGACGCTGATGAATACGGTTTACCGGCGTAGCGAAGCGGAACTCAAGGGTATGCGCGAACGCTTGCAAACTACAAAAGAGCAGGGGCTAGCGCCTATTGCCCAAGCGGCAATCGACCGTTGGTTCGATGACGATTTCAAGGCGACCCACCCGGATCGGGTGAAACAGGTATCCGAGAAACTGCTGGCCAATGATCTTGTGGCCTATACAGCAGCTTACGAGGCATTGGTGAATGCGGATGCTGAGATCGGCGATGCGCTGAAAAAGGTCTGCTGTCCAGCTCTTGTTTTGACTGGAGAAAAGGATGTGGGGTCCACCCCGGAGATTGCCCAGCGCATGGGTGCAGACCTGGCCGCAGGCAAGGTTGTGGTGCTGCCCGGATTGCACCACCTGGCATCGCTGGAAGATCCCAACGCGGTCAATACGATATTGCTCGAATTCATCCGGGCGAATAGTTAGGGTGTGGTTCGAGCCTTGGCGATATGCTACAGGCCGGGCACACGCTAATTGCCCACCAGTATATTCATACAGGCATAATCAGCCCTTTTCGACAGGAGACTTTTATGGATCAGGAACGTTTTGATAAGGGTTTGGCAACCCGTCGCGATGTACTTGGCGCTGAGTACGTTGACAATGCACTGGCCAATGCCAGTGAATTTGCACGTGATTTTCAGGAACTGCTGACTGAATACTGCTGGGGTGCCGTGTGGGGCGATGATACCTTGGATCGAAAAACCCGCAGCATGCTGAACCTGACGATGATTGCAGCCCTCAATCGGATGCATGAGTGGGAGTTACATTTTCGCGGGGCGATGGTCAACGGCGTCAGCCGATCGGAGTTAAAAGCAATTCTGAGTCAGATTGCAATTTACTGCGGAGTTCCGGTTGCGGTTGAATGCCATCGCATTGCAAAAAAGGTGTTTGCTGAACTGGATGGAGAATAGCCCCACGGCGCAGCGCATTTTGGAATACCAACGTCATGCGATGGATAGCGCACAAACATTGCGACCTCGTCCATGTCGGCCTATAAATAGTTATCAGGCGACAGGCAAAGTCCACGACAACTATGAGTAATAGTTTTAAGACAATCATCGTTGACCCGCAGGATCACTTGACCTGGATCACCCTGAATCGCCCAGAGGTGTCGAACGCATTCAATACCCAAATGGCTGAAGAGCTTTTAGAGGTTTTCAGCGATTTTGTTTCAGGTGCGCGCCAGGCCCGGTGCATCATACTCACCGGTAGTGGTGATCGCGCGTTTTGCGCCGGTGGTGATCTCAAGCAACGCCATGGTATGAGCGATAACGAGTGGTATGCCCAGCACGTAGTATTTGAAGAGGTAGCCCGCGCGCTGATCGATTGCCCGACACCCTTGCTAGGCGCGATCAACGGCGCTGCCTTTGGAGGTGGGGTCGAACTGACGCTGGCCTGCGATTTTGCTTATGCTGCCAGTCATGCCCGTTTTGCCCTGACCGAGACTACGCTGGGAATCATGCCGGGTATGGCGGGCACTCAATATCTGCCTCTGGCAGTTGGCATACGTCGGGCCAAGGAAATCATACTGACAGGTAAGCCGTTTACTGCGGAGCAAGCTCTGCAGTGGGGGCTGATCAACCAGATATGCGAATCAGATGAATTGATCAAGACGGTTCGCAGCGTAGCACAGAGGATTGCTGACAACGGCCCGATTGCTGTGCGCAGTGCCCTTCAGGCGCTGAATCATTCGACACACGCGCAAATTAAGGCTGATTATGAGGTGGAACTGCAAGCCTACAACCAGACGGTACCCACCGAGGATCGGCGCGAGGGTATTACAGCCTTTAACGAAAAGCGAAAAGCGGATTTCAAGGGCTGCTAGGAATTTTCACCTGCTTTTATGCAAAGTGGATTAAGGATCAAAGGAGAAAACCAGTGGGAGCAAAGGGAATCACCGCAACGGTTTGCGAATTTGCCAGTTCGCTGAACCTGAAGAATGTACCCCGACCTGTGGTTGAACGCGCTTGCCTGCTTGTAACGGACAGTGTTGGGATTGCGATCCGGGGTCGGCGTGAGGCTGAGTCCACACCTGCACTGTTAGCCGCAGTACAGCGCATGGGCATCGATCATGGCGGCGGCGGTGTGTTTGCTGATGCTAAGGGTTATGCTTTTCCGGCTGCGGCGTTGGTCAACGGAACGTTGATTCACAGCCTGGATTTTGATGACACTCATATCGCAGCTACCGTACACCCGACTGCCCCGATACTGGCAGCTGCACTGGCGGGTGGCCAGATGGCAGGTGCCCGTGGTGCCGATGTGCTGGCGGGGGTTGTCGCGGGCTATGAAGTGGTCTGTCGCCTGGGGCGCGCGTTGAAACCAGCAGATCATTACGACCGGGGCTTTCACCCAACCGCAACCGCTGGCGCTTTCGGAGCAACTGTATCCGCCGGACGGGCACTGGGACTGGACGCGCAGCATCTGGAGATGGCCCTGGGTATCTGCCTTAGCCAGGCGGCGGGGTCAATGCAGTTTTTGGTCAACAGCGCCTGGACCAAGCGTTTCCAGGTAGGTAATGCGGCTATGGTAGGTGTAATAGCAGCCTCCCTGGCGGCTGAGGGTTTTATCGGCGCAGCCGATGCCATTGAGGGCGATTGCGGTTTCTTAAAAAGCTATGCACCAGATCCCGATCCGGACCTTGCGATACACGCATTGCATGAGCATTGGGAAACCTTAGAGATCGGTGTTAAACCGTACCCGTCATGCCGGTTCAGTCATGCTGCCATCGACGGTGTTATTGATATCGTCGGAACGGGAGTGGCCGAATCGGATATTGCCCAGATTACGATTGGCCTGCCGCGCAAAGGTATGGATCTGACTGCGCTGCCACAGGACTTTCGCCGCAAGCCCCAGGGCGTGGTTGGCGGTCAGTTTTCCATGCACTTTACTGCTGCCGTTGCAGCACAAACGGGTAACCTTGCCTGGGATGACTACGCGCGTTATCTCGACGAGCCAAACACGCTGGCCCTGGCTGAGCGTATTGATGTCAGTGAGGATCCCGAGATGGAGGCGATCTATCCCGAGCGTATGGGGGGTCGAGTGACTGTTCAGTTTCGTGACGGATCCCACCAGAGTCGCTGCGTGGAGATACCCCGGGGCGAGCCCGAAAACTTTCCCGAAGACGCAGTGCACCGGGCAAAGTTTTTATCTTTGGCCGAGCCGGTCATTGGCGATGCGGCCAGTGCATTACACCAGCAGCTGATGTCCCTGGACCAACAGGAATCGGTCGATGCGCTTTTTGCAGCGGCCGCCTGAATCGGATTAACCCAGAACCGAGAGGCTGCTGGCCGGGTTGGGCTGGCGGTTGCGCGAAAAAAAGTCCAGGGCAATGGTATGCCCGGTACGCGTAAGGCGAAAGGTCACCGGCTCATGGTCATGATCCTTGCCGTTTTCACATGCGTTGATCAGCGCCGTCATAAGTTCGCCTACCGCCGGTGCAGTCTTGAACTGGTTCCCGCTGGTGCCTATGGCGACATAAAAGCCCGCAAGATCAGTGCGATCATAAATCGGAATCCAGTCGTCGCTTACATCCCACAAATCGGCCACGCCCGATAAGGTATTGGGAATGCCCAGTGTCGGAATCCTCTGCGCCAGGCGGTATAGTGGCTCAATCGCCTGTGTCGAAAGATTGCGATCGAAATCATCCGGGTCAACAGGCAGTTCAACTTCATCCTGGGCGCCCACACTGCCGATGAGAATGTTTTCTCCCGTGTCGGCGCGCACATAACTGCCAATGTCTGTGTCGTAGAGCATGATGGGGGTGTGATCGGCGCTGGCCGCCTGAGGGCAGCGAACATGTACGGTTTCGTGCTGAATGACACGGGTCTTAATCTTGTGCGCCTGCGCAAGGCCGGCCAGTGCGCTGATCGCCTCAGCATGCGGTCCCGCGGCGTTGACCACAATCTGGCAGGAGATTTTCTCCCCATTTGAAAGTGTTACGCCTGTGACGCGCCCATTATCAGCATGAATCGCTTGAGCCGCGCAGCCAAAGCGAAATTCAGCGTGGTGTTGCTGGGCTGCCCGTTGCAGGTTATGGGCAGCCAGTTGTGGATCCGGGCAGTAACCCCCTTTGGGGAAAAAGACACTTCGCAACTCTTCTTTGGAGTTTGTCCCAAAGCGTGGGTTGTCTGACAGAACTGGCGGGCCGAAAGTATTCAGATCCCAGTCGGGGAAGGTTCGCTGTAGTTTAGACAACGGCCACTCTTCGTAAGGGATGCCCAGTTCCCGCGAAAACTCGAGTTGATGCTTGAGAAAGCCATTGTTGGGAGTTTTGAATGTCAGCACACCCGCTGGATGAAACGGGGCAATCGGTTCATCGGTATCGAGATCGAGAAATGCAGACCAATCCTGCCAGCAATGAAATCCCTCCCAGGCCAGTGCGGTGCCCTCACGAGTGGAATACTGGGTACGCACCATCGCCAGCGAGCTGCTGGTCGCACCCTGACCTGCCCCAGGCTGTGGGTCAGCCACCAGGGTGTGCCATCCATTCTTGCTAAGGGCAAAGGCTATTGCGGTGCCGATGATCCCGGCACCGATCACAACGGCGTCATATTGTGCAGGCATGAGGTGGATTGGGCTGGTGGGCTCCGAATCTCTGGAGTCAGGTGGCAGGGTAACTGATGCTGGTATCGTTAGCCAGAATTTCTTGGGAGAGTAATATCAGGCTGCAGGCAACCTTAATGCCACTGAAGACTTCAGTAAGTCAGCCGTACTCACAGTTCCCTTTGTGAGCGCGGTGCTGGTTGATTTGGAAACATCGATTTTGTTCGGGGTATTGTTGTCATGGTTGCTGTACCTGCGACGTGCTTCCAAGCCACGTTTGTTGAGTTGGGTTCCAACCATGGATAGTAGTTTCTCTCTCTACCGTTTGCGAGACCGTGCACGAGACGTACTTGTTCGCGGAGAGTATCTCGAGCAATTGGAGTTGTCGGAAGACTACACCTATAAAGGAGAAGCTATCCGCAGGATTCTGCCAACACTGGACAAGTCGATCTATGCCAGTTGTTCAAAAAGAATATTTTCAGAATGCTCTGTGTTCTCCATGGCAGCCAACAGTAAAGGCGAGTCTGAAGTTTGAACTTTTGTTTTCTTGCCTAAGAAAGTAACCCTTGAAAAATCACAGTTGAGCACCATATCTATACCAGCAAAACAAGATGCATCGCAAAGGCGCGATGGGTATCAAGAAGACAACGGAGGTCCTCTTATGAATAATCTGGCAAGACTTGGTGAAAGAAATCGTAGCTGGGAAGTATTTGGTGATTTTGACGGCCTGATGGGTCATTGGTTTCGGGCGCCGACGATGGTGCAACGTGAGGATAATGCAAAGGCACCTGCCATGGATATCAGCGAGAGCGAAAGCGCTTTTATGGTGAAGGCAGAGGTCCCTGGCGTATCCCGCGAAGACCTGGATGTGACTATCAGTGATGGTGTGCTGACGATCAGCGCAGAACCCCACAAAGAAAAAAAGGACGAAGAAAAGAGTGGCCGGTTGATTCGCCAGGAACGCTATAACGGCAAGTTTGTTCGCTCGTTTCGTTTGGGAGTCGACATTGATGAGACAAAGGTCGAGGCGCATTACGAACATGGTGTGCTCAACCTGGTTCTACCCAAGACGGCACAAGTAAAACCTCGCAAGGTTGATATTAAAATCCGCTGATTTCTGGGAAAGGTAGTGGCAAAAGGGGTCACTTTGGTGACCCCTTTTTGTTGCGTTATTCTGATGGTTTCCGGGCTTTTCAATAGGTTTCCCAGAACCCGAACCTCAGGCCACCACTCTGGCGGCGCTATACTTCCCGCCCGAGACAGTGTCAGCCCATATTAATTAGCGATGCCTCACCCCAAATCAGACCCATCCGCCATTGCGCCGGTACTGGCCGAGGCCATGCCATATATCCAGCACTTTCATGGCCGCACTATCGTTATCAAGTACGGCGGCAGTGCCATGGCGGATGAAGGCCTCAAGCGTGGCTTTGCTCGTGATGTAGTGTTGATGAAACTGGTGGGCATGAACCCCGTTGTGGTGCACGGTGGCGGCCCGCAGATCGGGCAACTGCTTGAGCGCATCGGCAAGAAAAGCGAATTTATAGAAGGATTGCGGGTAACTGACAGCGAAACCATAGATATTGTTGAAATGGTGTTGGGCGGACTGGTCAATAAGGAGATCGTTGCGCTGATCAATACCCATGGTGGTCGCGCAGTCGGCTTGTCGGGCAAGGACGGCGGCATGATCCGGGCCAAAAAACTGGTGTTGCGCAAGCACGGCTCCACTAAAGACGAAGACATTGTCGAACTCGGCCACGTGGGTGAAATCGAGTCGATTAATCCCGCCGTGGTTGATACCTTGGATGCCGGCGATTTCATTCCAGTGATCGCACCCATCGGTGCCGGCAAAGACGGCAAGACCTACAACATCAATGCCGATACGGTGGCCGGCAGATTGGCTGTTACTTTGCAGGCGGAGAAACTGATCATGTTGACCAATACCCCCGGGGTGCTGGATTCGGATGGCCAGTTATTGACCGGACTGTCAGAAGCCCAGGTGCAGGAGTTAATCGACGAGGGCGTGATAACCGACGGCATGCTTCCCAAGGTACGTTGCGCACTCGACGCTGTGGCAGGAGGGGTTCGCACCGCAACTATTTCTGATGGCCGGGTAGCACATGCCACACTGCTGGAAACTCTGACCGATGAAGGGGTTGGTACTCAGATTGGCCGCCCTCGCGAGGTGTTACGGCCGGGCTGATTTCCTTTTTGATAATTACCGGGGATCGATAGGCACCTGAGCGGCCAGGCCCAGAACTTCTTCCATACGATGACAGGCGCGCAGCAAGGCAGCTTCACCACGTGGTGGGCCGATAACCTGAAGACCTACCGGCAAGCCTGTTTTGGTGAAGCCAGCTGGCAGGCTGAGTGCAGGGCACGAGGTCATGGTGATCGCAAAAGTAATTGCGATCCAGTCAATATAGGTTTGAGTGGGCTGCCCGTCGATGGTTTCAACATAGCGTTGCTCTTTAGGAAAAGGTGGCACCGATACAGTGGGGCATAGCAGCAGGTCGTATTCTTCAAAAAAGGCAGTGATCCGTCGGTACAACCCGGATCGAACCCGCTCGGCGTCCAGCAGCTGGGCATTGGTGACCGCCAGGCCTTTTTCGATATTCCAGATAATCTCCGGTGCGATCCGCTCGCGGTGTTGTTGCAGGATTGATTCCATCATCTGTGCGATCAGCACACCGCGCAGGGTCTGAAAGGCCTCAATCGCGCCAGAGAAATCCGGCGCATACCGATCCACCTGTGCCCCGATTTCGCTGAAACGCTCTGCCGCCGCCTCACAGACCTTCGCGACTTCTGGCTCCATTGGCACCACACCAAGATCAGGACTGAATCCGACCCGCCGTGGCATGTCAGTGTGTTGCAGGGCATCCACAAAACCTTCACCGGTATGCTGAAATGACAGCGGGTCAGCCGGGTCGTGGCCGGCAGCACCATCGAGCATTAATGCCACATCGGCAACGCAGCGTCCCATCGGCCCTTCTACCCAGAGGGTATCAAAAGCGGGCAGGCGTACCCCCCGAGGCACGCGACCCGGTCCAGGACGCAAGCCGACAACACCATTAAAACTGGCCGGGACTCGCAGGCTCCCGCCCAGGTCGTTGCCCGTTGCCAGGGGTACCATCCCGGTGGCCAGTGCGGCGCCCGACCCGCCGGAGGAGCCGCCGGCGCTGACGGCACTGTTCCAGGGATTGAGCGTATGACCAAAGACCGGGTTAAAGGTATGTGCTCCGGCCCACTCGGGTACATTGGATTTGCCGACAGGAATAGCGCCCGAGGCTTGCAGTTTGGCTATCGTCGCATCCGAGTGGCGCGCGATATTATCTGCAAAGAGCGGCGAGCCGTAGGTTGTGGCCACACCGCCGAGGTCGTTGTAATCCTTAACTGCCAGTGGCAGACCCCAGAGCGGGCCTTTGAGTTCGGTGGATGCTCGCTGTTGGGTCATTGCACGCGCCTGTTCACGAGCCCGGTCCAGACACAGAGTCGGCAAGGCGTTGACCTTCGGGTTTACCGCCTCTATGCGTGATATCGTGGCATCCATGAGTTCAAGGGGTGACAAAGCCCCAGAGCGCATCCGCGCGCTCAGCTCAGTCGCAAAAAGACGGCTCAGATCGTCACTGCTCACTGGATGGAGCCTGCGGACTTTCTACAATGCAGTAGACGATTCATGGATCATCGTTCAGATCGGCTCAGAGGTTGCAACTCATGTCTGTGCCGCAGCACATAGGTGACTTGATCATGCCGCAATTATTTGGACACTTAGCGACTGCCACGGTTTCACCCGTATCGGTCGTGATGTGGTCGTGCACGAGCTCTGCTTCGCACTTTACACAATTCATTCCCTTAACACCCATTCCACAAACTGCGCAAACATATTCCGCCATCAGTATTCTCCTTATCTATCACGGCTCTCCCTGAGGTAGTGCCGGTTGGTTGTTTCTAAGTCAGCCATAGGGCAGCTCAGAAAAGTAACGGTCCCTGGATACGATGTTACACCGTACACTCTTTATTCGACTGGATTAATTGCCCGGACAGGTCATTTTGTTATTCGCGGCGTAGCGCAACAATCGGGTCGAGCCGAGAGGCTTTGTGAGCCGGGTAGTAGCCAAAGAAGATGCCTATCAACGCCGCGAAGCCCATGGCGATCACCGCCGAAAGCGGTGAGATCACGACAGGCCAGTCACCAAAGCGCGCTGCTGCGAGAAGTCCCCCCAGGCCTAGCGCTACGCCGATGGTACCGCCAATGAGTGATACCGCCATGGCCTCGGTAACAAATTGCACAAGGATGTCGATGCGTCGCGCCCCAACCGCCATGCGCAGGCCCACTTCGCGGGTACGTTCGGTGACAGAGACCAGCATGATATTCATGATGCCGATTCCACCCACCAGCAGTGAGATGCCGGCGACGGCCGCCAACAGCAGCGACATGGTGCGCTCGGATTTAGCACGGGCTTTGAGATACTGTGCGACATTGCGTACGTAAAAATCATCGGGCGCTCCTGCGCGGATTCGGTGACGCACCCGCAGAAGATCAGTGACCTCCTGCTCAGCCGTTTCCAGCAGGTCAGCTGAGCGTGCTTTCAATGTGATATCCCGAACCAGGTTGCCACGATAACCCTTACCGACATTCAGTCGTGAGCGGGCAGCCGATAGCGGTACGAACACGACATCATCATGATCACGACCCCAGGAGGATTCTCCCTTTGCACGGATGGTGCCGATGATCCGGAACGGGATTCGATCGATCCGAATAGTTTCACCAACCGGGTCTTGGCCAAAGAACAGTTGATTGATGATTGTTTGGCCAACGATAGCCACTTTGGTGCTGGAGCGCTCCTCGTTGGTACTGAACGTGCGCCCATTTTCGATCTGCCAGTCCCGGGCCTGCAGATAGGCATCGCCTACCCCGTAGATGGTGCTAAACCAGTTGGTATTGCCAAAGATTATCTGCCCGGTGGCGCGAAGAGTTGGCGCTGCGATTAGTATTGAGGGAGCGCCGGCAATGATCTCAGCCGCATCGGCCTCGGTTAAAGAGATCTTGGAATTGGCTCCGCCCCGTACGCCACCGGCGACACGGGTACCGTTACGTACGAAAAGTACGTTCTCACCCAGTCCCTGTATCGTTTCTTCGATCCTCAGTTGCGCTCCCTTGCCCACGCCGACCATGGCGATCACAGCGCTGACACCGATGATAATTCCCAGCGTAGTCAATGCAGTTCGCAGCTTATTAGCCCGCAGCGAGTTAACGGCACTCAGCAGGCTGTCACTGAGCTTCATGATGTGCCTCGACCATCTTCGATAATGCCGTTGGTGTAACAGCATTGACACCTGAGGTCGATCGATCCTCAATCAGCCGGCCATCGCGAAAATACAGCACTCTTTGGGCAAAGGCAGCAATCTCTGCCTCATGGGTGATGACAACGACGGTCATCCCACAGCGGTTCAGGCTCTCGAGCAGCGCCATGATCTCTTGGCCCGTCTGGGTATCGAGTGCACCAGTGGGCTCATCGGCCAACACCAGTGCCGGCTGATTGACGATGGCACGGGCGATGGCAACCCGCTGCATCTGCCCTCCTGAAAGTTGTGCTGGCAGGTGGTGTCCACGATCAGCGAGTCCGACCGAAGCGAGCGCCGCCCGGGCCTGTTCGAGGCGTTGAGCACGGGAGACGCCACCGTAAACCAGGGGCAGTTCCACGTTAGCGATTGCGTTGGCGCCGCCAAGCAGATTAAATGATTGGAAAACGAACCCGATTTTGCGCCGACGTATCCCGGCAAGTGCATCGGCGTTCAATCTGGAGATATTCTGTCCGTCCAAATGGTACTCGCCTGCACTAGGTGTATCCAGACATCCCAGCAGGTGCATGCAGGTGGATTTGCCCGATCCCGAAGGCCCCATGATCGCAACAAATTCGCCGTGCTGAATATCGATAGAAAAATCGATCAGCGCCTTCACTGTTTGTGCGCCAACGAGGTATTCGCGGCACAGCTGTCGAGTCCGGATGATTGGCACGCTCATGAGCTGTTATTGCAGGTCAGTGTGTTGCGCGCTCGCGCCCGGTAATCACGGCATCGCCTGCTGAAAGTTCATTGCTCGTGATCTCAGAATAGGTGTCATCGGACAGGCCGATCCCAACTCTTACAGAGGTAGGACCTTTTGGCCGCCATAACGTGCCACGACGCTGGTGGGTGCCAGCCGATTCGGCCCGCATTTCACGGTAGCGTATTCTCTGATCCTCGCTGAGCAATGTTTCAATGCGACCGAAAGCCTGATTGCGCAATTGGGTTTTGGCATTTTTTCTGGCTTGCTCTTCCATGCCCGATTCGTGCAGTGCGCGTATTGCCTCACCCATCTCACGGAACACAGCTGTAACCGCGGATCGCTGCTCATCGCTGAGTTCCAGCGCTGCGGCAAGTTTTTCGATCCGCGCCACAGCCTGTTGACGGCCATTCTTGGCCGTCGATCCGGAGGCTTTGGACAGGCCTTCAGGTTTAAAACGAAGTGCCGAATTGGGTACCCGAAGTACATTTTCACGCCGGCCAACGATGATCTCCACGGTTGCAGTCATGCCCGGCAATAGCGCCTCGTCGTTGTTCCGTGTGGCTACCATTACCCGGTAGGTCACCACGCCTGAGTCGACCTGGGGCGCCTTGCGTATCTGGGTAACGTGGCCGCTGAATCGCCGGTCAGGGTAAGCATCTACCGTGAATCGAACTTGCTGGTCATCAATAATTCGCCCGATATCTGCCTCATCAACGCTGACCTCAATTTGTACATCGCGTAGATCCTTGGCCAGCGTAAACAGTACCGGAGCCTGCAGGCTGGCCGCGACGGTCTGTCCGACATCGACATCACGGTTGATAACAACACCGTCCACCGGGGAAAGGATCACGGTATAGCCCAGGTCCAGTTCACGCTCGCGCAGACTGCCCGAACGGGAATCGACCTGAGCCTTTGCCGAGAGCACTTGGGCCTGTTGCTTCACAAGGCGCGCTGCAATGCTTTCAAGGCGCGCATGCGCCTGGTCGCGCTGCGCGAGCGCACTACCGACCACACTTTCGGATACGAGCTTACGTTGGAAGAGGATACGCTGGCGTTTCAGGTCTTTTTCCAGTTCGCCCAGCGCTGCTATCGCGCCGCTGCGTTCGGCCCGTAGTTCATCCAGGACAGCTTTCTGCATGGCGACATTGGCTTGGGTATAAGCGAGATCGGCACGCGCCACCTCGACCCGGACTTCAAAAGCGGCAGGATCGATGCGGGCCAGTACTTGTCCGGTTGCTACTTTTGAATTGAAATTGACCAGTACTGCGGCAATCTGACCGGAGACCTGCGAACTGATATCGACGGTCATCACCGGATCGACTCGCCCGGTCGCTGATACCACCTGCTCAATGGTGCCTTGTTCGACCTGAGTCAGTCGCCAGGCAGGAGGTGGATCCTGGAGTTCTCCCTGGAAGAGCCAAATACCTCCAGCGATAGCCGCAGCGAGTGGGATTACTATCAAAGCTTTGCGCATGAATGTGTTCGTTAGTAACTTCGTATGCAAGAACTATACCTGTAACTATCCCAAAGACTAATTACCATAGTATGAAATGGTCGCTGCCCCCGGTTTTGTTGGAACTTAATCGCGTGATAAAGATAAAAATGCCACAGACTTTGTGCTGACGGCCCGGCGCGCACATAATCCAACGAAGCAAAGTTGCTAACGCTCGAGTGTGCGATGGATTCACCCACAACATATGGGGCCACAGCTGTTTCCCCGGCTGATGCCAGCTTCGAATTACTGCCACTTCGGGTGAGCACCCTTGGCTTCGATGCCGGTGGCGAGACTTTACTTGGCGATGTAAATTTTACGCTGGAACGCCAAGGACGTACCTGTGTGGTTGGGCCAAACGGTGCTGGCAAGAGTCTACTGCTGCGCCTTTGTCACGGCCTGCTCAGACCTACCCGCGGTGAGGCCCGCTGGGCCGGAGGCAGTGTGGCCCAGCAACGCCGCGCCCAGGCGATGGTGTTTCAGCGCCCGGCACTTTTACGCCGCTCGGTACAGGCGAATGTCGAACATGCCCTGGCGGCGCGGGATACTCCGCGGGGCGAACGACACGAAAGGGCGCTGTCAGCGCTCGAAAAAACCGGACTGGTCGAACTGGCCCGGCGTGATGCGCGGGTACTCTCCGGTGGCGAACAGCAGCGCCTTGCATTGGCGCGAGCCTGGGTTTTGGAGCCTCGTGTGCTGTTTCTGGATGAGCCTACGGCCCACCTCGACCCCGCAGCAACGCAAGCTGTCGAAGAGATCATCACTCGGATTGATGATGAAGGCGTTCGTATCATCATGGTATCTCATGACATGGGGCAGGTTCGACGCATTGCCAGTGAGGTACTGTTTCTTCATAACGGACGGCTGGTTGAGCACAGTCCTGTTGAAAGCTTCCTCGATGCGCCTGGCACAAAGCTCGGAGCCGCTTTCGTAGAGGGTCGCTTGCTCTGGTAGTCGCGGATGGTCGGCCTTAGTTAAAACTCGTTAGCCAATGCGAAACGGCATCGCTGAAGCCTCCATCGCTATGGTGTGCCACCACAACAAACTCGCGGGAGAGTTCGGCCGGCGCATTAGCAACGACACAAGAGACGCCAGCCCAGCGTAGCAGATCGAGATCGTTGTAATCATTGCCAACCGCGAGCGCTGTTTGGGCGTTAAGATTTAAGTGTTCACAGATCCATGCGGCAGCATGGGATTTACATACTGATTCGGGGAAAATCTCGTACCAGGTGGAGCAGTGATCCAGCGGTGAGGTCGCACGCAGCACATTAAGTCCAGGTAAGCGTTGACTCAATACATCGTGCAGACCAGCAGGATCTGTTGCAGACACGACAGCCAGCAACTGGGTTGCTCCCGCTTGTGGCGTTTCGTTCGGTTGCAGCAATTGGTGACATCCTGCGTACAGGGCAAGGCGTCTATCAAAGTCCGCGTTGTGTTGGCTGAATCGTCTCCAGCAGAAATGATGGTTGTCCGGCACCGGGGCATGCACCATGAAGTCCAGTTGCAAATCTTCGAGCACCGTGATCGCCTGGGCGATCTCGACAACTCCCAGGCCGAAGTGTTGCAGTGGTTGTACCGGCGGATAGGAAAAAATGCCGGCACCGGAGGAGGTCACCAGCATATCTATGGGAAAGGTTTGATCCAGCACGCGGTCACACGAGTACAGTGATCTGCCGGTCACTACGATGCGCTGCACACCCAGATCGCCCAGGTGTTTGAGCGTTTCCCGGTTTCGCTCTGATAGTTGATGGTCTGGCCCCAGCAGCGTGCCGTCCAGATCGGTGAATACGGCCCTGCGGTGATGAGTGCCATGGTTCATGTGTGGTAGAGGCCGCTGGTTTTAGAGCCCAGGAGTCAGATGATTTCCTTAGAGTAGCGATTCAATCTTTTTGACCAGGTCAACATTGTCAGGTGTAACGGTAGATCCGAAACTTCCCACGATCTTGCCATCCCGGTCGAGCAGATATTTGTGAAAGTTCCATTTCGGGAATTGACCGGCCTCGTTACCGAGTGCCTGAAAAAGCGGTTCAGCTTTGCGTTTAGCCACCCGGGATTTTTCAAACATGGGGAACTTGACACTGTAGGTAAGATCGCAGAATTCGCGAACCTTCTCCTCCGAGCGGGGATCCTGAAAAAAGTCATTAGAAGGAAAGCCCAGTACGACAAAGCCGCGGTCGCTATATTTCTCGTACAACGCTTCCAGACCCTTGAACTGCGGTGTAAAGCCGCAGTAACTGGCGGTATTTACCATCAGCAGAACCTTGCCTGCATACGCGTCGCACAGTCGCACCGATTCGTCACTGGCGAGGTAGCGCTTGGTGAAATCGAGATTCACCGGGCAGGTCTGTGCTGCAGTCGAGGTGGCTGTTGTAAATACCAACACCACAGTCGACAGGATATTGAAAAATCGCATACTTTGAATCTCCATCTCATCACAGGCGACATACTACCCGCTTGGCGTGAACTGCAGGTAATCGCGCAGTTCCGGGCTTTGGGGGTTAGCCAAAGTGATACTCGCGGATCCCTGTTCGGTAATCTGGCCTTCATGCATAAATACCATCCGGTCGGCAATGCGTGCCGCTTCGTGTGGCAGGTGAGAGACCACGATCACCGTTAACCCATGAGTTTGACGCAACTTGTCAACCAGGGCGTGCATCTGCTGGCGCAAGCGCGGATCCAGATTGGCAAAGGGTTCGTCCAGCAACAGTAACGGCCTTTTTTGGCAAAGACAGCGGGCCAGGGCAGCTCTTTGGCGCTCGCCGCCCGATACCTCAGCTGGCCGGCGCCGGCTGATATCACCCAGTTGCGTTGCCGCAAGGGCCTGGTTAATGGTTTCATGATCTGCCGGGGTGAGGTTTAGACCGGGATGACAGCCGAGCGCGATGTTGTCGTAAAGACTGAGATGAGCAAACAGGTTATGTTCCTGGAACATCATGGTTACCGGCCGTTGTGCGGGTGCCAAAGAGCCGATATCCTGGTTATCCACAAGGATCGCGCCTCTGTCAGGTGTCTCGAAGCCAGCGATCAACGAGAGCAGTGTTGACTTGCCTGCACCGCTGGCTCCAATCAGCGCAGCACATTCCCCCCGGCGCACTTGCAGCGACGCGCAAAGACCCCAGTCGCCCATGGTGAAAGTCAGGCGATCAAGTATCAGGAAAGCCATCGCCCTACAATCCGATCCAGCGCCCAGAATAAAATCAGACTCATCACAACGAGCACCAGTGCGGTAACAGCAGCTTCATCGAAGCGGTAGGCACTCATCCGGTGGTAGAGCATGACCGGCAGCGTGATTGCACCGCTGGTATCAAAGAGTGCTGCCACGCCCATATCTCCAAATGACAACGCGCTGCCCAGTGCCACAGCAAACGCTGTTGGTTTGCGTATAGCAGGCCAGTCGATGCGGCGGAATCGCTGCCAACCCTGCAGGCCCAGTTGTTCACACAGCTTGTGGTGGCGCCGTCCTGAGTCGATCAGAACTGGAGCGATGCTGCGCAAGGCGTAGGGCAGTACCATGAGTGCGTTAATTAACGCTATGAGCAAAAGGGTGACTACCTCTGTTGTGCCGGTCATCAGCGCCCAAAGAAAAAGCCCGGTGCCAATCACCATGGGTGGAACCGCGAGACTTACCGAGCCGGCTAACAGCACCAGGTCCGTGGCCCCAGGCCGCCGCTGCACCAACACCAGCCGCCGAGCAGTCATCGCCAGACCCAACGCCAGTACGCTGGCGATTAGTGTTGCTATCAGCGCAATCCCCAGGCTGCGTGCGGTTGCGCTCCAAAGCGCAGAATCCAGGATAACCCGTAACAGCGGCCCCTCAAGACCCGCAACAACAACCGCTGCGATAGGTAAGCCGATAAAGAGCGCACTCACTGTGATCAGCAAGACATCTATAGTTCGATTGAGTGGAGCTTTTCGGTCGGGTCGGTTTCGTACACCTTCTTGCAGCCCCTGGGTTAGCGGTTGCGAGCGCAGCCATCGAGACATGGTCAGCGCAATCGTTGCGCATAGCACCAGTTGAGTCAGGGCAAGCAGCGTTGCCCGGCCGGGATCGAAGTCAAAGCGCAGTGCCTGATAAATCGCCACTTCAACTGTGGTTGCTCCAGGCCCCCCGCCAAGGGTCAATACGAC
>JAPKAJ010000164.1 GCA_028825345.1 Arenicellales bacterium
AGATCTACCGCTCAAGTTTTATCAGGCCAACTGACTCAAGCCGCGAAATCTCAGGGTAAACCCCTAGATGACTACAGGATCTCGCCGGATTACATCCGCATGCAGGCCCGTGCAAAATCGTCAGTCATGCTTAAAACCCCAAGGAGTGAGATATGTCTGCACTAAAGAAATCGAAATTGTGGCCCAGGGCCTTACTGGGCGCCGCGTTGGCACTGGGTCTTACACAGGCGACGCTCGCCGGAGGCTATGGCAAACAAAAAGTCGTTTATCACGTGAACTACGATAATCCCAAGGCCCAGGCAGGAGCCCTGCGCAATATCCAGAATCACATTAACGCAGTGGGCGCAGAAAACCTGGACCTGCGGGTTGTCCTGCACGGCAAGGGGTTGACCCTGCTGCTTGAGCCCGACCAGGCACAGTACACCAAGTTCAAATCCGGTAACGCCACCGACCAGATGACCGCCAAGATATCCGGCCTCAAAGACCAGGGCGTTGCTTTCGATGTCTGCGCCAATACCGTGCGCGGCAAAAAGGTCGATATCGAAGCCAATCTTTTTGATGTTTCCGAAGCTGATATTGTCCCAAGCGGCGTCGCCGAACTTGCTCACCTGCAGGCGCAGGAATTCACATACATCAAGCCTTAACTTCAACGGTACTCCGGCATTTAAGCCGGGGTACTTGTCTTTCACAAACCTATACAGCCCCCCACTATCCAGGCGACACAGTTGGCGTCAGCCGGATACTGGCCGGGGCGTTTTACGCAGTAGTTTTAATACAAAGATCACAATAATCAGCGCCACTCGCTCAATGGTGTAATCGATAACTCTCGGGATAGACCCGGATCGCTGGCACCTTACCCTCGCATAATTATAAGGATTATTTATTGCTAACCAGTAGACTACGCGATTTCATTGATCAATTTGCCAAACTTGTACTCGTTGGCAATCATAAGTTCCTTCAGTCGCTTTATGCCTAAGGGGTGGCCTTATTTCTATCCGCTTGGCCGGGACCGCATATTGTCCGGAAGATAAGTAGCAAGTTCCGGGAAGGCTATCAGAATAAAAACCATCACCACCATCATGGCGAACATCGGTAGTGCTACCTTGGATAGATAGCTCATCTCGTGGCCAGTCATACCTTGCAGCACAAAAAGATTAAAACCAATGGGTGGGGTGATCTGCGCCATCTCGACAACCACGACAATAAAGATGCCGAACCAGATCACATCTATACCGGCGGTGCGAATCATCGGCTCAACCACGGCCATGGTCAGCACTACCGATGAGATGCCATCAAGAAAGCAACCAATCACGATATAAAAAAGCATCAGCGACAGGATAAGCACCGTCGATGATAGACCCAACGAGGCGATCCATTCAGCCAGCGCCCGGGGCAAACCGGTAAATCCCATCGACAGCGAGAGAAAGGCTGCGCCAGCCAGAATCAGCGCGATCATGCACGAAGTGCGCAGCGCGCCGAGCAGGCTCTGAATGAAAGTCTCGCGACTTAAAGAGCCCTGGCCAAGCGCCAGTATCAATGAACCGACTACACCAAACGATGCAGCCTCGGTGGCGGTAGCCCAGCCCAGGTACATTGAACCGATGACCAGAGCCACCAGCAGCAGCACCGGTATGAGAAAACGTGACTCGGCTACCTTCTGGGCAAAGGAGGTCGGGGGCTCAGGTGGCGGCACCTCGTTGGGTCGTACAAATGACCACACGGCGACATAGGTCATGAACAGCAGCGCCAGCGTCAGCCCAGGCAGAATCCCAGCGATAAACAGTTTGGATATAGATTCATTGATGGTGACACCGTAGACAATCAGTGTCAGCGACGGCGGGATCATCAATCCCAGCGTAGCCGAACCTGCCAGGGTGCCAATAACCATGTGCTCTGGATAACCGCGCTTTCGCAGCTCCGGGATCGACATCTTACCCACGGTGGTCAACGTAGCAGCCGACGAGCCGGACACGGCCGCAAAGACAGTACAACCTGCGATATTGGTGTGTATAAGCCCACCCGGTAGCTTCGCCATCCATGGGCTTAAGCCACGGAACATATCTTCAGACAATCGCGTGCGGTAAAGAATCTCGCCCATCCAGATAAAAAGCGGCAGCGCAGTCAAAGACCAACTCGAGGCTGTGGTCCAGATGGTGGTAATCATCGCATCGCCGCCAGGGCGCGTGGTGAAAAGCTCCATACCCACAAAGGCCACGCCCATCAACGCCAAGCCAACCCAGACCCCGGTTCCCAGCAACAAGAACAAGGTAAAGAGAAAAATAGCTGTCAGTGCAAGGTGTTCCATGAATGAATTGCGTTAATCAACAGCGTTGGTTTTTTCAGCCGATTCATCAAACCCAAACAGAGCGATGCTGATGAAGCGATCCACCATAGCCAGAGCAAAAACAAAAGTCCCCACCGACATTGAGATCTGGGGAACCCACATCGGCGTTGCGTCCTGGCCCTGGGAAATATCGTTCAGCAGGTGTGACCAGTAGGTGGCCTTGATAGCGTAGTAACAGAAATATATCGACAGCGCACCGCCGATGCCATAACACCACAATTCACCAAGGCGACGAAAGCGCCCCAGCCGCGTGAGCAGCAATCGAACCCGGATATGCGCGCCCTGGTTTAATGCGTAAGCCAACGCCAAAAACGACATAGCCGCCATGCAGTAACCCGCGTAGTTGGTGGAACCAGGAAATACGTGCCCCGTCCAGCGGGCGGCCATCTGCATTACGATGATCACCAGCAGTGCGAGCAGGAACACCGCCCCCAGCATACCGGCTGTGAAATACACGCCATCCAGGGCACGCCGCAGTGGGTGCGCTTTCATATCAAAAAGAACTAAGGTTCCAGGTGCGGAGCCGGCCGACTGGCCGATCCCGCACCTGGCAGTTTTACATTGCCTTGTAGGCGTCTACGATGGCTTTGCCCTCGTCGCCGGCAGCTTCCATCCACTCACCGGACATGGTCGCGCCAATGGCTTCGAGTTCGCCGCGCAACTGATCACCGGCCGGCTGCACTTTCATGCCGTTGGCGGCCAGTTGGGCCAGGTACCAGCCGCTCAACTGCTGCGACTTGGTGGTACCGGCACGCTCGGCCAGCATGGCTATACCCTTGACGATATTCTGCGTATCGGCGTCCAGTGCATCCCATGCCTGCTTGTTGACGAACACATAGTTACGGGGTAACCAGGCATTCACCTCGTAGAAGTGCGACAGGTGCTCCCAGACCTTGCGGTCATAACCGGTTGAGCCAGACGACACGAATGCCTCGGCAACGCCAGTCGCCAGTGCCTGCACCAGTTCCGCCGCTTCGATCTGTACCGGCAGCATACCCATCAGTTCGGCGACACGGGCAGTGGCAGCGTTATAGGCCCGGAACTTCACACCCTTGGAATCCGCAGTGGAGTTCACTTCCTTGTTGAAATACAAACCCTGCGGTGGCCACGGAACGGCGTAAAGCAGCACCAGATTCTGCTCGGCCAAAGTCTTTTCTATGGTCGGGCGTGCAGCCTGCCACAGTTTATCTGACGCCTCGAAAGAGGTTGCCAGGAACGGTATCGAATCCACACCGAAGATAGCGCTTTCGTTCTGGTGTGCTGATAACAACCGCTCGCCGGCAGGCGCCTGGCCGGTCTGCACGGCACGTTTGATTTCATTGCCCTTGAACAGCGAGCCGCCGCCGTGGACCACAATCTCAAGCTTGCCTCCGGTTGCCACATTAACCGCCTCGGCAAAAGCCTTGCCGTTTTGGGTGTGGAAGTTGCTGTCCGAGTAGGCCATGGGCATATCCCACTTTTCGGCCGCTGCTGGAGCGCCAGCGAAGACCGCCGCAGTAGCGATCGCCGATACACCCAGGGTCTTTAACATAGTTGCTTTCACAGAATCCTCCTTAGTTTTGTTATTACTTTCGTTTTTACCTTCATTGCCACCAAAGCGGTGTCGGCTAAACAAGCCCGCCCGCAAGCGATCGGGATCCGCAACGACATACGGCCCCTATCGCCCTTGCCAGACCAAAATATTGGGCCCGGCAGCAGCACTCAATTTACCGCAATTTAAATACTAAAGGAAAGGTTTTTATCTTTGAAGCAAAGATTATGCAACCCACCCGCTCAAGGCTGTGCCGGACTTGGTGCTGTCTGCGCTCATCGAGCGCTCCATGGGCGGTGTAACCAGGTGTATACAATAGCCCGCAACTCTAACCAGGACATAGCCGACGGGTAAACTCAAGGCCGCAGGGGGATAACAATGGCTGGCAAAGCAAACGCATCGGTGCACGGCGGCAAAACAGTCTACGGCGCTACGGTTGGCATGCTCATGCTGGATACGGTCTTCCCCCGTATCCCGGGCGATTTCGGCAATGCCGCCACCTGGCCTTTCCCGGTACTCTACCGCGTGGTGCGGGGCGCCTCTCCCAACCGGGTGGTGCGCCATCGCGCCGAAGGCCTGCTTGATGCCTTTATCGAGGCCGGCCAATCACTCGTTGCCGACGGCGCTGACGGCCTGTCGACCACCTGTGGCTTTTTATCCCTGTTTCAGGACGAGATCGCCCGTGCCGTAAAAGTGCCCGTGGCCAGCTCTTCCCTGATGCAGGTGCCGCTGGCTCAGCAACTGTTGCCCAAAAATCAGCAAGTGGGCGTTATCACCATCTCTCGGAAGAGTTTGACTGTAGACCACCTGGCAGCCGCTGGCGCGCCAGCCGACACCCCGGTGGTGGGCACCGAAGGCGGCCGGGAATTCACCCGGGTGATTCTCGACGATGAGACCGAAATGGATGTCGACGCCTGTCGCCAGGATCTGCTCGATGCGGGAGCTGCGCTGGTGCGCGAGCACCCGCAGGTGGGTGCCGTCGTGCTCGAGTGCACCAATATGGGCCCCTACGCTGCGGACCTACGTCAGGCGCTGGGCCTACCGATATTCAGCATCATCACCTTTGTCAGCTGGTTCCAATCGGGCCTGCTGCCCCGGCGCTTTAATGGCGTTACCGACGACCCACGCTGACTCGAACACACTGGCGGATCACAACCCCAGGTAACGGGCCAGTGCGCCTGCGGTGGTAGGCAAATCCGCAGGGGGCGTCGCCACGCGCACGGTCTTGTCACGGGTTGTCATCCCCTGCACGATCGACAGTTCAGCGCGCTTGCATCCCAGGGCAATGGCCAGAGTTTTCAGCAGTTCCTGGTTGGCCTTGCCGTTAACCGGGGGTCTGGTAATCCGCACCACTAAGCGGCCAGCACGCACAGGCCCGAATCCGGCCTGGCGTGAGCGGGGGATCACCCGCACCCGC
>JAPKAJ010000165.1 GCA_028825345.1 Arenicellales bacterium
ACCCGTGAGATCACTACGAGAGAAAGACTGATTAAAACGCCAGGAAGCCAAACGATTGTAGTAGGCCACAGCGCGGTTGCACCAAGCATAAATCGGATGAGTCTTTGAGGTATTGAAAGACGCCCTGTTACAGGATCGACCCCGCCAAAACAGGCCGCGAACATCCATATGGCCGCAAGTAAGCGAATCACGGTTCCGACCAATTCGCTCCACATAAAACCATCAGTTACTAACAACAAAGAGGGCGAATATACAAAAACATAGGGGACAAGCAGTCCAATCACCGATAGGCGAAGAGCAATTAAAGACGTTGCCAGCGGACTACCGCCCGCAATGGGTGCAGCTACATAACAGCCGTAAGCAATCGGCGGGACGATAGAGGAGTACACCGCGTAATACAGGACAAACATATGTGCCGCAATTGGGTCGACGCCGGCCTTAATTATGGCCGGGGCGATCATAATCGCGATGATGAGGTAGGCTGGCAGCGTCGGCAATCCCATTCCGAGTATCAATGCGCCAAACATTGCCAGTAGCAACGCAAGAATAAGGAAGCTTTCACCAAACGCAGATATTGCAATAGCAAAACGTATTGCGATCCCCGTCTCATTGACTACCCCGAGTACGATGCCAATGAGTGCGACAGCAATCATGATATTTGCCGCAGAAATTCCACCCAATGAAAATGCCTCAACGATTTTGATCGGTTTTCGCCTGAATTCCGGACTAAGTACTAAGCCTATCGCCACGGCAGTCGCTAGCCCTATGAAGCCTGCCATTGATGGCGAATAGCCCAAAAGAAAAGCTGTCATCAGGGCTATCAACGGCAATATAAATAAGAGGGCATTGACCCAATCCCGTCGGGACAGTGTCCCAATTTCGTCGCTAGGGGTTGATTCGTGACCCAAACGCAGGGCTTCTGCATAGACCTGAGCGAACAAGCTGATGTACTTGAACAATGCCGGAAGAGCGGCTGCTGCGATGAGTAAAAGGTAAGGTTGACCCAGCAAGTCCGCCATCACAAACACCGCGGCGGCCATAATCGGGGGCGTCAGTTGGCCGCCGGATGACGCAGATGCTTCAACTGCGGCCGCGAAGTTGTTTGAATAGCCCTGTTTTTTGATCATTGGAATAGTAAAAACTCCAGTCCCAGCTATGTTCGCTGCAACGGAGCCGCTCATCATGCCGAACAACGCGCTGGCAACAATCGCTGCATGGGCAGCACCGCCGCGAATACGAGACGTGAGCACTGTAGATATCCTGATAAGACTGTCTCCAGCGCCGGTCTGATTCAGCATTGCACCAAGTATCAAAAAAATGAGAACAGTGTTGAAAACCAATCCTGTAACGCGGCCGAAGACCCCATCTAATGAGTACCATACAATTTGCATAAAATTGCTTAGGTCCATCCCAAAGTGCTGTAAAACCCCCGGAAGGTTCGGCCCCGCAAAACCGAACGAAACAAAACAAACGGCAAGTATGATCAAAGACCAACCCCAGGCTCGACGGGTTGCTTCAAGTACGCCCAATAACCCTAACGCCCCAGCGAACAAATTCTCGGGAGTCCCAATATAAAAACCAGTCCAGAGCAGTTCCTTAATTTCAAAAAACCACCAGCTCGAATAGCAGAACGCTACAACCAGCAATATATCTACAAGCCAGCCAACCCATCGCCAATGGTTGACCTTAATCCGGTCTGCGAGTGGATTGGCCATCAGCGCAACTGCAAATCCAACGGCGACTGAGATAAAACGTGTGCTGGCCTCATCAATCAGGGCAATGGTAATCGAGTAGATGATAAAACAGGAAAAAAGCAGGCCAATACCACCGGCTAACTGTTTAGTTACGCTTACTGAAAGACTGGTCTTCATGCCTACTGGTAAAACCTTTCGATCTTGCAACTCCTGATAAAGGTGAAAATTCGTCAGAAAAATTAGTACAACCTGTTACAACCGACTAATCTTTCCTAAACTTGTGGTTTGTACCCCTATTATTTGATCACTTACCATCAGGAAAATCCATGCATCTTTAATTTAGACGGGCAATTAGCCAGTCGCGTTACCCTTTTTACCCAACACCTTAACCTAGAGAGTGAGAGGCACTTAAGAGCATTTAGTCCTGATGCGCTGTGGGTTCATCGATTATTATCAAGAAATCCGCGAGCGCTAACATTTAGAGTTTACTTGTGAATCATTTTGCAGAGTCCATCTGGGTCAATGGCCGCATCAAGACAATGCTTGATGATCGGCCGTGGGCATCATCGCTAGCAGTCTCGAATGGTAGGATTCTAGATCTGGGTATCAATGGGTCCGATCTTGCAGACCTTCGAGGCCCAAATACAATAATTGTGGATTTGGAAGGCAAATTTGTCATGCCGGGACTCATTGACAGTCACGTGCATGCGTTATGGGGTGCCGTGCGGGATTTATTCGAGTGTTTTGTTGGCTACCAAGCGACTTTGGATGAGATCGCTGACATGCTGCTTGCTCGGGCCGTCAATGCACCCACGGATGAGTGGTTGATTGGAGGACCCTGGCGGCAAGAGCACCTCACCCAGTTACGTGATGAATTGCGAGAAACGCCTCGCCAGTTCCTTGACCGCCTGGTTCCAGATCACCCAGTCTTGTTCAGTGATGTAACCAAACACAGTGGATGGGCTAACAGCGCGGCTTTAAGGCTCGCCGGGATTGGGCCAGATACTCCCGATCCAACGCTTGGCACAATTGTCAGAGACCACTACGGCAATCCAACCGGACTTCTACATGAATCGGCAATGGGACTCGTACGAATTCTTAACCCGTTAACTGATCAAGCTCGTAAGCGAGCTGTTCAGTATATGGTGGGAAATTTCCATTCGTATGGAATAACAGCCTTTAAAGAGCCTATGGCTTTTGAAAAAGAATTGGATGCGTACTCTCGCGCGGACAAAGATAATAGATTGAAACTGCACGTGTTTAGTCACATTGCCCGTGGCTCTCCGGTTAGCAATGACATACTGCAAATCGAAGATGTTCTTCGCCTGCAACAGCAATATCGCACAGAACGCCATCATCCTGACGGATGTAAACTGTTCCTGGATGGCGTCGCACCAAGCCGAACAGCCGCTTTTTTTGATCCATACATCCCGTGCTGTTGTGTCAATTACGATCCCGCTAAGCATGACCCGGAAGCATTGCTGCGGATATCACCCAAAGCGCTCGGGAAGCAAATAACTGAGATGGATGAGGCTGGATTAACTGTCAAGATGCATGCGGTGGGTGATCGAGCAGTACAGGCTGCATTGGATGGAATCGCAGCTGCCCGTGAGGCTAACGGGCACTCGGGTATTCGGCATGAGGTCGCACACACAACATTTGTGCAAAAATCTGATATGCCTCGCTTTCGTGAACTGGATGCGATTGCCGAAGTTTCCCCAAAATTATGGTTTCCCAATCCGGTCACAAGCGTCCAGATCGATGTACTTGGTCAGGAGAGGGTCCATCGGTGCCATCCCATTAAGACGCTACTCGATGCTGGAGCCGAAATCACTTATGGTTCGGATTGGCCTGCAGCCGCTCCGGACGCCAACCCATGGATCGGGCTAGCCGGAATGTTGACTCGGCGGCACCCACATGGGACGTACAACGGTTCTGTTGGCCCCGATCAAAAGATTTCGCTAGATGAGGCCCTCCCTTTATTTACAACCAACGGCGCTAGGGCGTTGCGCCTCGAAAACGATATTGGCACTCTTGCCAAAGGCATGTCTGCTGACTTCATTGTATTGGATCGAAATCTTTACGAGATCCCACAGGACGAGATTGCATCTACTCAAGTACTACAAACCATTTTTGAGGGGGAGACTGTTCACCAAATATAAATCGATAACAAAGCTGGCGCACAACATCTGGTGCATATCGGTAATACGCATTGCTCGCCCTAGCGCATGACAAGAAGAGTCTTCAGTAAACGCCCAGGTCGTGCCCTAAAATTATCTCACCATCGTACTCTGTGGCAATCTCATCGAGTAACTCTTCCTCGGAGCCGCCCCAACAGAGGATATGAGTGAGTAATAGTATCTTTGGTTGAACCCGTTTTGCGATTCGACCTAATTGGGCGCCAGAGGTATGCATATGGCTATGGTACTTCTGCCACTCAGGCGGCCGCTTGTGAAGGCCCGATGAAGAATAAACCTCGTGAACCAATACGTCGCACCCCTTCCATCGCTCAAGCTCCAGATCCAGTGGCGCCGTGTCGCCAGATACAATGATGCGCCGATCAGCCGTTAAAAATTGATACCCGAACGCTAACCATCCCTCGCCATGGTCAACTTTGAACGCCTCAACCCTTATGTTGTCATCACGGTAGCACTCACCAATGCCGATTTCATGTGCGGTGGCTCCATAGCCTTGTGGATTACTTGGCTCCAGGCCGCAGACGCGGATTTCCTTATCCATTTCATAAGCGGCAAGAATATGATCGGTCATTTGTGAAAGGCCAGGTGGCCCATAAACCTGTAGAGGCTTCTTCCGGCCCAGCACCCAAGGAGTCAGTATCAGATCTGGATAGCCGGCTGTATGGTCGGAGTGCAGGTGAGTAAGAAAAGCCGTTTCTAAATTCGTTACTTTCAGCGCATCGACTCCATTGGCGTGGGCTGCCGCCGCGCGTCTGATCACACCAGGGCCAAAATCGACCAGGTAAGGTTTGCCTGCAATCACCACAGCAAGTGCCGGACCGGAACGTTCTGGATCGGCAACAGGGGAGCCAGTACCGAGTAATACAACCCGTGTTTCAGTCATTGCTAGCTGTTCTCCAATGTCGAGGTAATCCCAGATTCATGTCTTCCGCCTGTAAAAGTGAATAGCAGATCAGCAGTAGCATCTTTATGCCGTCATGGCGAGGTAGAGAAGGCGTCCTGCCAAAAGCGTTAAGACAACGCGGAACAATCTGGAAAATAATTTCTCAGGCAATCCTTTAAGAATTCGACGGCCCAGCAAAGTGCCCAAAAACCCGCTTGTGATTATGACGGCAATTATAGGAATCCACGGCTGGAAATGAAAACCAATAACGCCAAAGGCAATGCCCTTAAGGCCATGTTGGATGGTCATGCAGGCAGCTAAAGTCGCAACCATGCGCTCACGACCTAATTTTTCGGGCGACAGAAAAGAAGAGACCAAAGGCCCTGTTGCTCCAACGAACATCGTGATGAAGGCCGTGCCTACTCCCACCAGTGTGTAGCCTTTAAAGGAAATATCGGATGGCCGTAGTTTTGGCGTCCAAACTGCATAAAGCACAAAGAGTCCCAG
>JAPKAJ010000166.1 GCA_028825345.1 Arenicellales bacterium
TAATAAACAGCTCACTGTCAGTAAAATAATACTTTTGCTCATCACCTGAATTTTCCCGGTCAATAAGCGCTGTGGGTCGGCCCTCAATCAGCCAAGTTTACTTGAGTGCCCGGATAAGATTCTAGCGAAGGTGGGCAAGCCGTCATTTACCTGTAATATCTTATGGCCTTCCTTAGTGAAACCTGGCACACACCAACAACAAAGCCATGAACCTAGCTAAAGCGCTAAAACGAAATCTGCACTCCCATACTTATCGTTGCAAACATGCGACCGGGGATGCCCTTGACTATGTACATGTGGCCCGCGAGGGCGGTGCTGACACCTATGGTATCTCGGATCACACACCCCTGCCCGGGGACCGTTTCAACAATGTCCGCATGGCGCTGGCAGAGCTAGATGGATACCAACAGGCAGTAGAAGATACCCGGTTGCGCTTTACCGACATGACTGTACTAATGGGGCTGGAGTGTGAGGACTTTAAGGACGCTCGCAGTTTCTATCAGGATGAAATCCTGGGTGAGCGCCAGTTCGACTACCTGATCGGTGCCGGGCACTACACGCCAATAAACGGTAAATGGGAAGATTCATATTCTGGCATGAGTAATGCAGCGAAACTGCGAGCCTACAGTGCTCATCTGTGCGAAATGATGGAATCCGATCTTTATTCATTTATCGCTCACCCAGATGTCTTTGGCCTATCCAACAAAAGCTGGACTGAAGATCTGACCGCCTGCACCCACGACATACTCGCAGCGGCTGAGGCGTGCAATAAGCCGATCGAAGTCAACGGAGGTGGTTTTCGCAAACAGGCGGCCAATAATACGAAAGGAATCCCGGGCTACCCATGGGGACAGTTCTGGGCAATCGCCTCAGATTACCAGATAACCGTAATCTGTAATTCGGATGCACACCATCCGGAACATGCGCTGGCCAACATTGACGATGCCCTGAAATTTTGCCAAACCCACGGACTGTCCCTGGCTGATGATGAGCAACTGGGAATTGCCCGCCGGCTTAATCAAGGCGAGTCTGCGATTTTTTCTGACCCCGGGTAAATACGCCTGGATTCATCTGGGAAACCAGCACGCCCAGGGCCACCAACGCTACCGCACCAGCCTGCAGCCAATGCCACTGGCCAAGGGATAATGAAACCAGAATGACCATCACGTAAAACGGTACCGCATTCATATGAAAGGATGCGAGCAGGATGCCTAGTTTCCCCGCCCCACGAATCCACAACAGCTGCGCGATGCCCGATGAAGGCAATAAAAAGATAAACAGGGGCAACCAGTCTCCTGTATCGATTGTGCCTATATGGGTTTCTCCAAAACCAGCCACAATGGAGATCCCATACCACACCAGGGTTACCAACATTCCCCCACAAAGCGTCACTGCTGTCTGCCCAGCACGGCTAAGCGTTTCGAGCTGACGGGTCGTCGCACGAGTAACCCAGGCAAACAGCAATATCGCACCGAGACACAGCGCCACCCCAAAGCCAAAATTCCCTTGCGTCAGTTGCGCCCCGGTCGCAAGATAACCCCCAAGAACTGCCAGGATAAGTCCAACAATAAGGCGCCGTGACAATCGGCGATTGTCAAATACGATCTCCGTAGCCGCACCTGCGATCGGCATCATTGCCACAACAATTGTGACAGTCACAGGATCAGACAACTTCTGACCCATTAAAAGTAAAACCGAACCAACTCCCCACCCCAAACCGCCAATGATCAGACCTTTTCGCCAAGGCGCCCCAAAAACTTTAGCCCACCCTTCGGTCCAACCCCACCACAGCACTAAAAAGACGACGCTGACCACTAAACGCAGCGAGGATAATGACAAGACACCCCAATCATCCAACAGATATTCTAAGGCGACAAAACCGGTGGCCCAGAGCAGCATTGCAGCAAAGCAATTGGCGTTGGCAAAGAATGAGCCCGTAGGCATAGAACTCATTCTGGTAGAAAAAATCTAGGAGATATGATCACTGCGGTATTGCAAAGCAAACCTAAGCGCTGTTGCTGTTCTGCCTGCGACCCCGAGCCTGAAAGGTCAGGCATCTTGACCCAAAGATCCTGCAACAAAAAGAAACCCCGCTGAAGCGGGGTTTTCTGTAGAGCGTCAGAAGTCTGACAGCAAAAGCTCAGCCCTAAGCGTAGGTTGCTGCGGTCTCGCTGTCGAATTCAATCATGGCACAAGGCTCGCCTCATATGACTTCAGCCTGATGACAAGGTTTGCACTGGTAAACATCACCCAGGTTAACCGACTACCTCACCGATTAACATTTGTGGCTCCGTGTTTGTAAAGTTTGGGATATCTTCAAGGGCCGGGCCTACGCTCGCCAAAGCAGCGTCCATTGCCGACTGGTTTGCAAATACAATTGTTGCGATAGCATGGTAGCCCGCTGGGACTCCTGGCCCACCCGCAAGACCCTTGGTGACTAAAGTGCTTTCAATGTGCTCCCCCATGACGTCGCCAACGATAGCCATATGCTGGCTAAGATAATAATCGTAATCAAAAGTGGTGCCTTCACCTACCGGGTAAAGTACTTGCACTGAAACTGCCATATTTTTTCTCCAAATTATTTAAATGTTTATATAAACTGCGATCTTATTTTACAACAATAGTTTGGCGTCTCCATTAAAGAGGATTATTCCTGGCAGCTGTTCTGGCTCGACTCATCCCTTTTGCTGGGCTCGATCAAAATACGTTATCCGTTCAAGAAACACTCCATCGTCCCTGGTTTTGACTATCGCCATGCCGCAAAATTCAGTGCCTTTTAACTCCCACCACTCCCAATCGGTCAAGATCCCATTGTTATCCTGGCGGACCTCGTCTGAAAGACTCCATACGTTTGTCGCGCCCAGTAATCGAGTTCGTGCATCCCACCGAACCATGTATTGCGCCAATGATTCTTTATTGACGGGTAATGCTTCAGCGGGATCGTCAAATATAAAATCAGATGATGCTGCCGATACCAGTTTTTCGGCATCAAGCTCGTACCATCCTTCCATATACCGCGCTCTTAGTTCAAATCTTGCAGTCATTGCTGTTTCCCTTCAGGCTTCAGAGACTGAGCACTGAAAAGCCGCTAGATCACGTCCATTGGAGCAATCCTACCCAACCCGGGGTCATTGCTTCCAGTTCACTTTCGTCCAGCGCGCTCGTGTACCGCACTAATCATCTTGAGTTGGACCGCTTTACTATCCGATGCTTTGGCAGCGACATCATGGCCGACTTGGCCTTGACCCTAAGGCGGCCATCAGATGTGCGTTTCCCGATAGGAGGCTTAGGCAAGGTTATTTTCATTATTGAACCGACCTTTGGCCAATCAGAAGGTGTCTTTTTTTAACTTCTTTTTTATGACAAAGCCCCACGCCTGGCCTAGAACGGATCAATTGCATCGGCCAGCCTTACCAGCTTAAGTGCGTCATAACGCTCATCTGTCTCGTAGGAATCGAACCCAAAGCGAAAACTAATCGTCCGGTTAGGCAAGATTTGAATATATTGCCCACCATAGCCCCTCATAGTGGGTATCCACATTTTTTGCCCGCCACGCGACTGATAAGGCAGGTGCCAGGTTGCGCCGTAGTAATACACTTGCCCATGTTCGGTATAGGTTCCTGTGGGGAGGCCTTTATTTGTGTCGAACGAAAAAATACCGTTCAATAACTGCGGGTCAAGAATCTGCTGACCCTGGATTTTTCCACCGTCCAGAATCAACTTTCCAAGGGCGGCTACGTCATCCATGGTTAACAGTAATCCGGCATCTGTCAGTGGCGCCTCACTCACAGGGTCGGACTCAATCGTATGAAACTTAACCGCATGGTGAATGCCGGCTGGTTCGTAGACCTCGTCACGAACCATATCCCACAGGCGTGAATCAGGGCCCCGGTGTAATTTCAGCAGAGCGTCCATGGCAGCGCCCGCGATATACAGATCCTGGTCACGATAGCGGGCAACAGCACCGGCAGGCCACGGATAACTCGGACAGGCAAATGCGGCAAGATTCTTCGCGTGCTGGCTCGGCGCGAGGAACCAATCGTGATAGTGGTTATAGGTGTTAAGCCCTTCTTCTGACTCTCGTGATTGCCACGGTTCGATCAGGTAATCTCCAAATACATTGGGCTCTGTACCGTTTTGGGCGCCGGTGCCAATGCCCGTAGCCATGTCCATGCAATGGCCAATCGTGATACCCGACCACTTCTCATTACCGCTCGCCTCAGGTAACAAGGTGGCAACTTCGTAACCCCGTGGATCTTCTTTCATCACTTGTGCAAGACGCAGGTATGCAATGGTACAAAAAGCCGTCTTGGTCGCAGACCAGATGCCGAACTTCATCGACCGTGGATAAGGGTAATCACCCCTTGCGGTCCGACAAGGGGTTGCGTAGATCACCTCGCCCTTCACCAGACCATTGACAATGCTCGTCTCACCGCCGAAACCTTGCTCTATATCTCGCATCAGATCTTCAGTGGCTTTTGAGTGCCAGATATTCAATGATTTCATTGGCAAGCGATCGCGTTCTTCTTCCCGGTACGCTTTGCGTGCTAAATCACACTCATTAAGGCCTAGACTCTCCACACACCCCTCTAACCAGCCCCATGCCAGAAGATTGTCCGGCACTAAAAAGGCCTTAGTCTCGACAACGATCTGGAAAAAGATTGACGAGATATCCGTTTCGTTAAATAAAAATGTTGCAATACCGTGATGAGTATCATTTTCAAAGATATTGCTCAATTGAAATGGCAATACAGCGCGAGACCAATGTCCGTCTGATGCTTCCGAGAAGACTTTTCCCGGTGATAGCGTGAGATCCCAATAACTATTCCCATCGGGATCTCTTAACAGGCCACGGTCAAGTGGCACCAGATCGCCTTCGCTGCTGCTAAGACGCAAAATGGCCGCTGGAAAAACATCTATGGCTTTGCCATTGACCTTAACGCCGGGCTGGTTAGATTGCATTGGCGTCTGCGGTATCGCAATCGATACGGCTAAGGCATGCTGGGCTTCGCCGGCAGGCTCAATCGGTGCAAAAAAGGCATTATCAACCTGGGCTCGTGCTACACCAGGGTTTTGTAATTGGTCGGCAGTCAATTGTGTGCGGGGATTGATCATGTTTAATTTATGGTGAGCCATGCAAGGGTAAAACCCGGCGACGGCCTGATTAAAAGTCAGAGTGGTTTTTCAGCAATTAGTTCAATGGGCGCGATACAGTTTTTTGACAGTTGCGCCACCACATTGCTGATTTTGTCAGATGTTTTCTCCC
>JAPKAJ010000167.1 GCA_028825345.1 Arenicellales bacterium
TCCTTGAGTCAGCAGGCGCATTGAGTGTGGCGCGTTTTTTAGCAGATTGTTGTCGCGGTCCTGCTTACCAGACTCGACTTCGGCAATTTCGGCCCGGGTTAAAATCAGAGCATCGCAGAAACGGTCAATTTCTTCGCGTGATTCACTCTCGGTCGGTTCGATCATGAAGGTATCAGGCACCGGCCAGGACATTGTTGGTGCGTGAAACCCGTAATCGGCCAGTCGTTTGGCTACATCCTCAACGCTGATTCCACTGGATGCTTTTATTTCCGACAGGTCAACGATGCACTCATGTGCTACCAGGCCACTAGCGCCGGTATACACCACCGGATAGTGAGGATTAAGCCGGTGCGCAATATAGTTCGCGTTCAAAATGGCAACCTCAGTTGCCCGGCGCAGACCCGAGGCTCCCAAGAGTGCAATATAGGCCCAGGAGATCGGCAGAATGCTGGCTGAACCCCAAGGCGCAGCCGATACCGAGCCAATAGTCGCGCGCCCGCCGGAGGCAGGATTAACGCCGTCGACCAGTACATGGTCTGGGAGGAAAGGCGCCAGATGTGAAAGCACGCCGATTGGCCCCATTCCAGGGCCGCCACCGCCATGGGGGATGGCAAAGGTCTTGTGTAAATTGATGTGCGCCACATCGGCGCCGATCTCAGCAGGCCGGCACAACCCGACCAGCGCATTGAGATTGGCTCCGTCCATATAGACCTGGCCGCCGTGGTGGTGGATGACCTGGCAGATATCACGAATCTTTTCTTCGAAGACCCCATGTGTCGAGGGGTAGGTGATCATCAGTGCCGCTAACTGGCCCTGATGCGTTGCAGCTTTATCGCGAAGGTCGTCCAGATCAACATTGCCATTGTCATCGCAGGCCACAATCACCACTTTCATGCCGGCCATTACAGCGCTGGCTGGGTTGGTGCCGTGGGCAGACGATGGAATCAGGCATATATGTCGATGCCCTTGCCCTTGCGCTTCATGAAACGCACGGATACATAAAAGACCCGTATATTCCCCCTGCGAACCAGCATTGGGTTGTAGTGAAATTGCATGAAAACCAGTGATCTCGCACAACATATCTTCCAGTTCTTCAAACAGTTGTTGGTAGCCCTGAGTCTGCTCAAGCGGCGCGAAGGGGTGCAGATTGGTAAAGTCGCGTATAGAGATCGGAAGCAATTCCGATGTGGCGTTGAGTTTCATCGTGCATGATCCGAGCGGGATCATCGAGCGCCCCAGGCTGATGTCCTTGCTGGCAGTACGACGCATGTAACGCATCATTTCCGTTTCGGAGCGGTAACGGTGAAAAATCTCGTGAGTCAAATAAGGTGTTTTTCGCTTGAGGGTCGGGGGAATCGCACTGGTGACCGTGGCGTCGAGCGCCTCGATATCCAAACGATGATGGGCATGAGTATCAAACACGCGCCACAACGTTATCAGGTTGCCCCGCTGGGTGGTCTCATCAAAGGTAATGCCTAGATGGTCGGGGCCGATGACCCGCAGGTTAATTCGAGATTCACGCGCCCGAGAGGCAAGACGCCCGGCTAAACCGGGGACGTGCACTGAGATAGTGTCAAAAAAGATCGGGTCGATCACCGTGTAGCCAATCTCGGAAAGCCCCTCGGCCATGATGCAGGTCAGGCGGTGAACCCGGTTGGCAATATTAGCGATCCCTTCGGGTCCGTGGTACATCGCATAAAAAGCAGAGATATTGGCGAGCAACACCTGGGCAGTACAAATGTTACTGGTCGCTTTTTCCCGGCGAATGTGCTGCTCGCGGGTTTGTAAAGCCATGCGCAGCGCCGGGTGGCCTTGCGCATCCTGCGATACCCCGATGATCCGTCCTGGAATTGAGCGCTTGTAGGCTTCTCGAGTGGCAAAGAACGCGGCGTGCGGTCCTCCGTACCCCATGGGAACGCCAAATCGTTGAGCGCTACCGACGACCATGTCCGCGCCCATCTCCCCTGGTGGCTTTACCAGGGCTAGGGAAAGGAGATCGGCCGCGACCACGGCAAGCGCGTTTTTGCTGTGAGCGGATTCTATAACTTGAGTGAGATCCCACAGTCCACCAGTCGAAGCCGGGTATTGCAGTAAAACCCCAAAGCACTCGCGTCGATCGAGTTCAGTTTGTGGGTTACCGACCAGAATCTCAAAACCCATGAAGCCAGCCCTGGTCTTAAGCACTGCCAGTGTTTGCGGGTGGGCGCGATCATCAACAAAAAATACATTGGATTTTGCTTTGGACAGGCGCCGGCACATGCTCATAGCCTCGGCGGCAGCGGTCGCCTCATCCAGCAGTGAGGCATTAGCTATATCCATTCCGGTCAGGTCAATAATCATCTGTTGAAAGCCCAGCAGGACCTCAAGACGCCCCTGGCTGACTTCAGATTGGTAAGGGGTGTAAGCGGTGTACCAGTCCGGGTTTTCAAAGACATTGCGGCGGATTACTGGAGGCATGATGGTACCGTGATACCCGCAGCCGATCATAGATGTGTAAACCTGGTTGCGATGCCGCATATTGCGTAGGTAGGTACTGGTGGCACGCTCGCTGCGCGGTGGGTCAAGTTCGAGCGCTCGCTCACTGATGATGTTGGAAGGTACGACCCGCTCGATCAACTCATCCAGGGAGCTACACTTCAACTCGGTCAACATGCCCTGGAGTTCCTCTTCGGAGGGCCCGATATGACGGCGTATAAAATCGCCATGCATTTCCAGTTCGCTCAGGCTTGCTTTGTACTCGGTCATGACAACGGTTCCTTAATACGTTAGGGAGTCAGTCCAGGGTCGCTATAAGTTCTTGGTAGGCAGTTTCGTCCATCAACTTGTCAAGATCAGGTGGCGATGCAACTCGAACACGGTAGAACCAACCTTCGCCGGTTGGATCTGCATTGACTTTTTCCGGGTCGTCATTGAGGGCGCTGTTTACTTCGACCACGGTGCCCTTAACTGGCGATTTGACGTCTCCTGCGGCCTTGACCGACTCGATCACGACAACCTCCTGACCCACGTTCACTTCGATTCCGGTCTCGGGAAGTTCGACGTAAACCAGTTCACCCAGTTGATCCTGCGCGAAGTCCGTAATTCCGATCGTGACAATGTCTTGATCGAGACTAGCCCATTCATGGTCGGCCGTGTACTTGAGATCATTCATGACAGTTCATTCCTTTTTCTCTTTAGTGTGGTAGCGATGGGGGGAAAAGGGCATAGAGCAAACAGTTACGGGTAAGGGCTTATTGCGAACCTGCGCACGCAACGCCGTGCCAGGGGTGGAATATTCTTTGGTGACATAACCCATCGCGACGGGAGCATTAATGCTGGGCCCAAAACCACCGCTGCTCACCTCGCCGATCTGAACACCGTCGGCATCAAGTAACTCAGCATGCGCGCGCACCGGCGCTTTGCCTTCGGGGCGGATTCCAACCCTGCGTCGCAATGTCCCGTTATCAATTTCAGCCAGGATTTGCTCCGCCCCGGGAAAACCGCCGAAACGGCTGCCTTGCGTGCGCCTGCAATGAGGAATCGCCCACTGCAGGCCTGCTTCGACGGGCGAGGTATCAGGGCCGATGTCATTGCCGTGCAGGCATAACCCGGCCTCAAGACGCAAGGAATCCCGCGCGCCTAGTCCCACCGGCTCGACCTCAGGTAGCTCTAGAATTCTCCAGGCCAGATCAAGCGCATCGGACGCGGCGACTGAGATTTCCACCCCGTCTTCCCCGGTATAGCCACTGCGCGTGACCGTGCAGGGTATGCCTGAAATGATGACTCGTTTAGCCCCCATAAAAGGCAGTTCTTCGATACCGGGCGACATTCGTTGTAGAGCATTACAGGCTCGCGGTCCTTGGAGGGCCAAAAGGGCGCGGTTGGTCATCGATTCGAACTCAACCGTATCGCCACAAAGGTTTTGTAACAGCCCAAAATCAGCTTCCTTGTTGGCGGCATTTACGACCAGAGTGTAACGATCATCCAGTCGGTAAATCATCAGGTCATCCAGAATGCCACCAGCGTCGCTGGTGAAAAAACTGTAGCGCTGAGATCCATTTGGGAGTTCCAGCAGGTTGGCCGGCAGCACCGTTTCAAGTAATCGAGCAGAATCATCGCCAAATACTGTTGCCTGACCCATATGCGATACATCGAAAAGGCCAGCGCTGGCGCGAACCTGCCGGTGTTCAAAAAGGATTCCAGAGGGGTACTGCAGCGGCATGTCGTAGCCGGCGAAGGGCACCATCTTGGCACCAAGCGCCGTGTGAAGTTCGTACAGTGGAGTACGTTTCACGAAGACCCGGTGACTTGGTGTAGTTGTGTGGGTGTTCTCATCTGGCAGCCAATAGTATATCGTCCAAAACTATTTGGATCGGTTTTCATATTATTAAAATGACAGTGAAGGAAATTCATGAACGCTAACCCAGTTCTGGTTGAGGTGACCCGAGGGGAAATGGTCGAAAGCCGTCATCGTGGGGCGATTGCCCTGGTGCATAGCAATGGCCAGACCATCTCAGGAATCGGTGATGTCACTCGACTGATCTACCCCCGCTCGGCCCTCAAACCCCTACAGGCATTACACCTTATTGAAAGTGGGGCTGCAGCGGCATACCAGTTAGGAGAGCGTGAGATTGCACTGGCCTGCGCATCGCACAACGGAGAGGAGCAACACGTGGCAGCAGCTGTACAGTGGCTAAACAAGCTGGGCCTGGATGAATCTGCGCTCGAATGCGGAGCTCATTCACCGCGCCGAAGTTTTGACCGCGAGGCTTTGTTGAGTCAAGGCAAAAAACCCGGCCCGGCGCATAACAACTGCTCGGGCAAGCATTGTGGGTTCCTTACAGCGGCATTACATACGGGGCACCCACCGCAAGCTTATATTGCGCGTGAGCACCCGGTTCAACAGGCGGTAATGGCACTGATAGGCGAGTTGGCTGGGGGGTCTCTTAAGGATACGCCCCATGGGATTGATGGCTGCGGGATCCCGGTTGCTGGTATTCCACTAGAGCATCTCGCCATGGCATTCGCCCGCTTTGCTACTGGCGACGGCTTAAGCGAGGGTCGGGCCAGTGCCGCACGACAGGTCTATGATGCGATGGTTAATGAACCCTTCATGGTTGCAGGAACCAACCGCTGGTGCACGAATGCTATCGAAGCTGGTCGCGGGGCGTTCATTGTAAAAACTGGTGCCGAGGGCGTCTACTGTGCTGCGATACCTGAAGCGGGCATAGGTGTTGCACTCAAGATCGATGATGGTGCCCATCGGGCTTCTGAGTG
>JAPKAJ010000168.1 GCA_028825345.1 Arenicellales bacterium
TAGAAGAGATCTCGCTGTCATTGTGACGGCCGATGTCGTCAATTTCAGCATGATGATTAGTGGACAACGAGAATCGGCAGCTGCGCGTACTGCAATTCAAGCGACTATCGGCAGCGCAGAGTAACCTTGGAAGACTGCCCAGATGAACAAAACAGATAAGAGTCAAAACCAAACCGAAGCCGGTGTTTCAAGTGGCTCTGTGGCCATTGTTGGTGCAGGCTTAATCGGCCGGGGGTGGGCCATTGTGTTTGCCCGTGCCGGATGGCAAGTCAAGCTGTATGACCTTCACGTGGGCGCATTGGATGTTGCAAAAAAGGAAATTACAAATCAATTGCAAATGCTGGTCAGTCACGGCCTTGGTTCTTCGCCTGATCTGATTATTCAAAAAATTCATTTTGAATCCGATCTGGCAACCGCGCTGACCGATGTTGATTACGTGCAGGAATGTGGCCCCGAGGTGCTTGATGTAAAGCAGGCGCTTTTCAGTGAGCTTGATCGTCTGAGCGCTCCACAGGCTATTTTAGCGAGCTCCACTTCTGGTTTTATGGCTTCGGAATTTGCGGCCCACCTCGGTGGGCGTCATCGGGCGTTGGTGGTGCATCCCGTTAATCCACCACATCTGGTGCCATTGGTAGAAATCTCTCCCGCAAAATGGACTGATCCAGACATCACTCAAACAGCCCACCAAATCATGAGTGCGGTTAAGCAAACACCGATCACGGTGCAAAAAGAGATTCCCGGATTTGTTCTTAACCGTTTGCAAGGTGCGTTACTGAACGAGGCTTTGCGCCTGGTTCAGGGCGGGTATGTCACCCCCCAAGATGTTGATAAAACCATGCGTGATGGTCTGGGCTTGCGTTGGTCATTTATGGGACCGTTTGAAACCATTGACTTGAACGCACCCGCCGGACTGGCTGACTACGCACAACGCTATGGCAAGATGTACCACGTTATGGCGGCCAGTCAATCTGCGCCGCCGAATTGGGACAAATCATCCGTAGCCGGCGTTGATGCTGCTCGTCGGAAAGTCCTTAAGCGTGACGATATCGGCCAACGCCAAAACTGGCGAGACAATCGTCTGGCAGCGCTCGTCGCCCACAAATCCAAGCAGGAGAATTGAACTCGTGGCTAAGCCAAGACACAAAGTTATCATTACCTGTGCCGTAACTGGCGCAATTCATACACCCAGCATGTCACCGTACCTTCCGGTTACGCCTGATGAAATAGCAGCCGCCGCAATTGCGGCTGCCGAGGCGGGGGCGGCTATTTTACATTTACATGCCCGTGATCCGGTAACCGGACAACCGACACAAGATCCAGATGTGTTCGAAAAGTTCCTGCCACGTATCAAACAAGCAACCGATGCGGTGATTAATATCACTACAGGCGGCAGTCCGCACATGACAGTGACTGAGCGCATGCAGCCTGCTGCGGTATTTAAACCAGAAGTCGCTTCGCTCAATATGGGATCAATGAACTTTGGTTTGTATCCTATGTTAAAGCGTTTCTCCGAGTTTAATCACGAATGGGAACGCCAGCATTTGGAGAATTCACGGGATCTGGTGTTCAAAAATACCTTTGCAGATATCGAAACCATTTTGCGAATTGGTAATGAAAACGGCACACGTTTTGAGTTTGAATGTTATGACATTTCTCATTTGTACAATCTGGCACATTTCGTTGATCGAGGATTAGCGAAAACACCTTTGTTTATTCAATCGGTGTTTGGTTTACTGGGCGGCATCGGTGCACACCCTGAAGATCTTATGCACATGAAACGCACCGCAGACCGATTGTTCGGCGATAGTTATCAGTGGTCAATACTCGGGGCGGGGCGTAATCAAATTCCACTGGCTTCACAAGGCTTGGCACAAGGCTCCAACGTACGGGTAGGCCTGGAAGATTCTCTTTGGATCGCGCCGGGTGAACTGGCACAAACCAACGCCGATCAAGTCAGTAAGATTCGTCAAGTTATCGAAGGCTTGTCGTTTGAGGTGGCAACACCGGATGAGGCGCGCGCTACGCTGCAACTTAAAGGCGCCGATCAGGTGGCATTTTGATAATCAGGCGTGTCTGACATAAATTCTTTAAGAATCAACGCCTATTTACATGGTTGAGACAATGAACATGGTTAAGGATTTGCGGGTACTGGTCACAGCGGGTGCCAGCGGTATCGGGTTGGCAATTGCCCAAACCTTTGCCCGAGAAGGCGCACAACTACATATCTGCGATATATCCAAAAAGGCGTTAACTGATTGCGCCACAGCACATCCTGATTGGGGTATAACCGACTGCGATGTATCTCAAGAGGCGCAAGTCGCTCAATTGTTTGAAGAGGTTAGTCGTCAAATGGGCGGGCTTGACGTACTTATCAATAACGCTGGAATAGCCGGCGAAACAGGGAATATCGAAGAGTTATCCAGTGACCAATGGCACCAGACTATCGATGTAAACCTAAACGGTCAGTTTTATTGTGCCCGCCTTGCTGTACCCATGTTAAAGCAATCTGACAACGCTTCAATTATCTGCCTGTCCTCGGTGGCCGGTCGTTTGGGTTATGCGTACCGTACGCCCTACGCGGTGACCAAATGGGCCATCGTTGGTTTGATCAAAAGCCTGGCGATCGAGCTGGGGCCACAAGGGATCAGGGTTAATGCTTTGTTACCCGGTATTGTGGAAGGACCTCGAATAGAGCAGGTTATTTCCGCAAGGGCGAAAACAGTGGGAGTTTCTTATGAAGAGATGGAGCAAGAATACATCAATAAGGTTTCCCTTCGCAAAATGGTGACGGCGCAGGATGTTGCCAATCAAGCACTGTTTCTTTGCTCGCCTTTGGGGGCCAAAATTTCAGGGCAGCCGATCAGTATTTGTGGAAATGTGGAGTACTTGTAGTTTTTTGGTTTCACTGAATTAAGTGCCATTGGTTATTTAACAAGTAAAACGGATTCTGAGATATCCGCACAAAATTGAGAGTCATCTCTCGTCACATTCTGTATCCAATCACTTTTAGAAAATCCAGCCATGACAAGGCCTCGGTCGCCGTGTTTGACCACCACGATGGTGTATTCCCAGGACAAATACTTAATTAACGAAATTCAGGATATCCAAACGCCCAGTGTCTGTAATTAGCACAAAGACGCTCCCACCGGCCTTTGTCGGTTAAAAGCTTGTATCAGGCGAGCTGATTCGCTATCTCCTGGGAGGTTATCAACCGACAGTGAGGTATTCAGGTTTATCCTGGGCTTTTATATCCCCTCCAGCGTGGGGAGGGGATATAAAAATCCTGTCATCAGAAAAAGTCTTCAGCCGATTTGTAGCGTAATAAGCCGCGGTCGATTTTGGCGATGCACCCCCCTTAACTCACGCCGTAATGGGCCTTCCGCCGGGCCTGGAAAAGCGTTCGTCAGACGCTGAATCAGATAATGTCCCCAATTTGCCAATAGCTAGCTTCGCTCTGTCGGGGCTTATCATTACGCCCCAACCCGGCGTTCTGTAGCGTCCCATAGTGGGTGGAAGCCACGCTATCAACAGCTTAAAGAGGCGCAATGGTTCGCATAATGAGGTTTGTGCCGAACCCGCACTGGCGCCCTGGCTGGCCAGGCTGATGACATTATCAGCAACGCTCACTGAAAACACATGCCTATTCCTTGCTTGGTTATTTCTGACTATTGGCCAAAAATGAACTAAAATTAAACACTCATGAAACTTGGCTACTTGCTCTTTACGGCGCTTGGATTGATCGTCTGTATTGCAGTCTTCTGGATCGGTTGGAAACTCGCCTGGAAGGGCGCTGACGATGATCCACATGTCAAATAGTCTTTCGCCCCGCACCTAATCGACGTTCGCTTTTTGCCTGCGTACACTGCTATTTCAGGAATAACCTATGCGATTCACTATAATTCTCTTGCTGATTATTTCGTTGGCCGGTTGCGTTTATCCCTTTTTCGCATCCGCTTGACTGATTGGGCTTAATTGAGCTTTGTACACTGCACGTATCCTTGCTGGCCTGTTGTGCGTGTCTTGCCTTTGCGGTTACTTTTTTAGCAACGACCTGCGCTGGCTGTACGGTGCTTTCAGCATTGCAGTTATACCGATCCTGGTACAACTTATCTGGCGAGAGCGGATTTCTGTGAAAGACCTATTTCGGCCGCGCAATCTCTGATACACGGCTCGACATGGATTACATCATATTGCTCTTAGTTGGAATTGGCGTGCTCGTATTACTTATCGTGCACCAGGATATCATCCAGTTCGGGGAAGGCTACAACAAGATTATCAGTCGACTGTGCCCGCAACTAGGATCAGTCAATCGATCAATGAAAAACGCAGCCACACTTGGTTGCGCTGTGTTTTTCGGTGGCGTTATCGCTCACGCATACACAAGCGATGACAGTTGGGTGTGGAACGGTCTAATGTTTGCGATCGTGCCGCCGCTTATTCAGTTATTTCGGGGAAAATGGAAAAAGTCATCTAGCTGACGCTGATTAACCGAGTGTTCTCCAGAGCGCCAACTGAAACGGAGGTTTCGTAACTGCATCATAACTGCATCGCAATACCGCCGCAGCTGCATCGCAATTACATCACAACTACATCACAACTACATCACAACTACATCACAAATAATCCAATCATCCCAATCGCAAACACACTAAGTCCGATGATGAGTACTACTCTGCCTACACCTTGCATTTCACTCAAACCGCTACTCTGCTCACTCATAACAACCATTACTCATAATTTTATTCGCCAAGGCTGAAGTATATACCGCCGTTAAAGGTGGAGCCATTTGTTTGTGCACTCATAGTCCGATTTCTAACTAGAAAATCAATCGAAATCCCGTTAGGCCACCATGGGCTGGGCCAGTATCCACAGGCTTGCCATGGTGTACAGAACCATCAGCAAGACCATTGGTATCTGGCTCAAAAACGCGGCATGGCCGCTGCCAAAGATGCGTCCTGCCACCACATGGGCAAGGTATACCGCGTACACATGGCCTAACACCACGAAGCTCACTGCCAGGTACCAGGCCACACGGGCGCTCAGCAGGTCAGTATCAACCTGGTAATGCGCAGTCCCAAATAGATCCCAGCGATACCCCAACGGATCAGATACAAGGGGAATCACATACTGCCCGGTAATGAGTAAAAACGACACATAGTGGGCCAGATGATAGGCAATCGCAATCGGGACCAGAGTCAGCACGAAAAGACTCGCAAGCTCTAGAGTGGTTTTTTGCTGGTCGACTC
>JAPKAJ010000169.1 GCA_028825345.1 Arenicellales bacterium
TGGCGACACCATCGCTATCAGTGGCATGAAGCTTTGTCTTAGTGGGGTAGACTCGCTAGAGAAAAAACAAACCTGTAGAAAAGCCGGTGTCACATGGCGTTGCGGTTATGAAGCCACTGAAACTTTAAGGGGTTGGACTTATACCAAAGAAGTCAGGTGTATTGGAGATACAAAAGATCGCTATGGCCGCTTAGTTGCAGTTTGCTTGGTTGATGGGTATAGCATCAATGCAGGGGTGTAGGCTAGTTCAACACAAAAAAAGCGGCGCTATTCAAAGCGCCGCTCCTGGTGGATAGAAATAAGGTTTTAGATCTAACTACTGCATGACCTTGGTCCAGACCTTGTCGATCAGGGACTGGGCCTTAGGTGAGCAGGTTGGTGCAAAAAACACGTTCAAATCCGACGGTGGGTTGATCTCCGGCGCTGATTTCAGCTCCTCCGAATAGTAGGCTGCGGTGCCCTTGACGGCATCGCCGTAACCCTGGTTTTCTGTCAGCATCGCCATGTTGACCGGATCCATCATGAAGTTCATGAACTTCTTTGCGTTTTCGACGTTCTTAGCGCTCGTGGGCACCACCATGCTGTCGTACCAGCCGACCACACCTTCTTTCGGGTAGGCGTAGACGATAGGCGCACCAGTCAGGCGACCCAGCCGGGAGTAACCGCTCCAGTGATTGGTCATTATGGCTTCACCACTTGCCAGCAGGTCGCTCATGGTTTCAGAGTTGTAGGCGACCACAGATTCCTTCTGCGTTACGAGCATGTCCTGGATCTGCTTCATTTGCTTCGCATCTTCCGAACAAAACGGTATGCCGAGATAAATGTTGGCAAGACTGATGACTTCATCTGGGGTCTGGAAAACGCTCAGACGTCCATTAAGCTCATCGGACGGCTCGAAGAATTCTTTCAGTGAAGCACCCTTGCCGGAATACAGTTCGCTGTTGTACGAAAATGACGTCGTGCCCCACTGCCAGGGCCCGCTATATTCCTGCTCCGAATCCCATTCCGGAAAGGTCCAGCGATCCTCCATGTTTTTAAAATTGGACAGAGCATGTACGCCGACTTTCTGAATCAGGCCTTCGTTGATCAAGATCGGCACGAAGTTCTGGCTAGGCACGACGATGTCGTATCCAGTGGCGCCAGCCTGCAGTTTCGCCAGCAGAGTTTCGTTCGAATCGTAGGTATCCACGGAAACCTTGATGCCGGACTCTTTCTCGAACTTGGCAATGAGTTCTGGCGGGGTGTATTCCGTCCAGTTATAGATGAACAACTCGCCCGAGGCCTGTGCCAATCCTGAGATCAGCACCGCTGTGATTGCGGCGAATGTGGTGAAAAGACGTTTCATATTATTACCTCCTATTGGTACGATTATTGTCGACTAGTAGACTTACAAAATTAGTGTCCAGTGCGGATCTTTGTCTTTTTCGAGAGAATCCAGTATGCCGTAACAATGGCGATCGAGGCAAGCAGTAACATGGTCGAGACTGCATTGATCTCCGGCGTCAAACCACGGCGGATCATCGAATAAATATAGACAGGCAAGGTCGTTGAACCGGCTCCGCCCACCATCAGTGTGATAATGAAGTCATCCATGGATATAACGAAAGCCAGCATGGCGCCGGCGACGATACCTGGCATCAGTAACGGCATGGTGACAAAACGGAAGGTTTCCCATTGTGATGCGTAAAGATCACGCCCGGCCTGCTCTAAAGTGGTGTCCATGCCTTCCAGCCTCGCGCGAATCGGCATGAAGGCAAAGGGAATACAGAACGTGATATGGGCGATGATGACATTACCCAGGCCCAAGTTCATGCCAATCGCGGAAAAGAAGATCAAAACCGCCACGGCAGTTACGATTTCCGGCACCATCAGCGGCAGCGTAATCAGCCCCAGCGAGACTGTTTTGCCGCGGAAGTTGCCACCTCTGGCGAGCACCAGGGCGCCTATGGTGGCAATAGCTGTGGCAAAAACCGTTGCGACCGTGGCGACGATCAGCGAGTTCCAGACCGCTTTTTGGATATCGGAGTTGTTAAAGGCCTTCAGATACCAGTCGATGCCGAAACCACCCCAGTTCATAACCATACGGTTGGCGTTGAATGAATAAACAATCAGTACGACGATAGGCAGGTATAAAAAGACGAAGAAAGCGATCGTCCAGGAACTGAGCCCGCGATAATGGCCCACGGGAAGCATCTTTTTGCCCTTGCGCGTAGACGGCTTTTGTATTTGATCGCTCATGATCAGGCGCTCCCTTCCATAGCCGCCCGATGTTTGGCCGCCCTGGCGTAGAAGATCAAGGTGATGATCACAACAGACAACAACAGCATGGATAACGCCCCACCAAAGGGCCAGTTGCGCGCAGACGCGAACTGAAACTGAACCAGGCTGCCCAGCATCAGCTTCTTGCCTCCGCCCAACAGGTTTGGCGCAATAAACGCGCCAAGGCAGGGGATGAATACCAGTATACAACCGGCAATGATTCCGGGCTTGGACAAGGGGATAACGACCTTGGTCATGATCTCGAAGCGGTTGGCGTACAGATCGCTTGCGGCATCCAGCAGGCGGAAATCTAGCTTTTCCAGGCTGGCATAGATGGGCAGTACCATCAGCGGCAGATAGCTGTAGGTCAGGCCGATAGCGATGGCGCCGTCCGAATACATCATGCGCAACGAATCGTCGATGATGCCGGTCGCAAGCAAAGGCGCCTCGATCACACCCCCACGGCCCAGGATAATGATCCAGGCAAAGGTGCGTATCAGCAGGTTAGTCCAGAACGGGATAGTGACCAGGTAAATATAGAAATTGCGGCGGTTCTCGGGCTGCAGCGTGATGTAGTAGGCGACCGGGAAACCGAAAATCAGGCACAGCAGGGTAGCGCCGAAGGATAACTGGAAGGAGCGGAAGATGATGTTGAGATAGCCCGGATTGAAGACCAACTTGTCTTCCAGGTCGTATTCAAAAGCAATCTTGATGTAGGCGGCCAGTGACCCTATCGGTTTGACGCCGCCATAGGGATTAGGTTCCAGAAAGGAAAACACACCCATGATGACCATGGGTATCAGCATGAAAATGCCGATCACGAAATAACTCGGTGCGAGGCCCAGCCAGCGCCGTCCGGCGGCGCTTTTGGGTAACCAGTCGCTCATTGCGCCAGGACCTTCAAGGCCCGCGCTGAGAATGAGACTGCGATCGGGTCACCTATCGCGAAGGGCAGTTCGCCGTCCTCGCGCGGACGCGCCTGCGCTGTTAATTCGATTCCGTCGCCCATGTCCACCGTATAAGCCGCCTGGTTTCCCAGGTAGACAAGGTTTTTGACCTTGCCCGGTCGTTTGCCAGAGTCGTTTGCTTCGTCGACGACAGACAGCATGATTTTTTCGGGCCGCAGGAATAGCGTAACCTGATCACCGACTTTGTGATGGCCGCTGTTTTCGGTCTCGAACAGGCTTTGTGCGCCAATCCTGCAGGTCACCAGATCATCGTTGAGATCCACAATCTCGCCATCCAGAAAGTTCGTATCGCCGATAAAGTCCGCCACGAAACGGTTGACCGGATGCTCGTAGATGTCTGTCGGCCTGCCGATTTGCTGAATCTCGCCATTGGACATAACCGCGATCCGGTCACTCATCGCGAGGGCTTCCTCCTGATCGTGAGTGACAAAGACGAAGGTAATGCCTGTCTCCCTTTGAAGCTGCTTGAGCTCTTCGCGCATGGCTTGCCGGAGTTTCAGATCCAAAGCCGAGAGCGGTTCATCGAGTAAAAGCACCTTCGGGCTTGGTGCCAGGGCGCGGGCCAAGGCGACACGTTGCTGCTGCCCGCCGGAAAGCTGATTGGGGCGGCGGTCTCCCAGTTCCTTCATCTTGACCAGAGTCAAAACCCGCTCGACGGTGGCTTTGATTTCCGGCTTGGGTTTTTTGAGGCGCTCCAGACCAAATGCAACGTTGTTGGCGACAGTCATATGGGGGAACAGGGCATAATGCTGGAACACCGTATTCACCGGACGCCGATTCGGTTCAAGATTCTCGATCTCTTTATCGAACAGCATGATTTCACCGCCGGACACCTGTTCAAAGCCGGCGATCAGGCGTAACAGGGTGGTTTTTCCACAGCCGGAGGGGCCTAGCAGGGTGAAAAATTCGTTATCGTTGATAGTCAGGGAAACGTTATCGAGCGCCTTGACCGCCTGATTGGAACCGGGGCTGTAGATTTTAGTAACATCACGAATATCAACTGCGGTAGTCATGTCTTACCTTAACTAAGTGATAGTTGCATTTTTTGTAAGGAGCGTAAGCCTCGACGCCTGTCATACTCCGACCATCAGGGTACGTGGCTATCTTTCTGAATCGCACCAGATTAAGCATGGGGATGGGTCCTTTTTGGGCATTTTCACGAAAATCCATGAATCCCTCCTTGGTAGAATCAATATAACTGTTCGTACAGGGCACCTGGGCTCAATAGAGCGGCGATATGAATGCTGAAGGTTAGCACAGACATATTTACATTTGGCTTTGTCAATAGATCACAGCAGATGCGGGCACTTTGGTTATTGTTAAAAATAGGGGTCGTTTTGGTACTCCTGACGGGCCTGGCAACGCTCGCAGTGGGCGATTATGTCTATCGTACCGGCACGGCAGTTTTTTGCGGTATTCATCCATATCATGCCGGGAACACGCCGGCGCGTTTCGAAACCCCAGGCTCGGGTCAGGGCCCCTTTAAAGGCGCCGGCTGGGATCGCTGGGTTGGTCATGACCTTTCACGCTGGTGGATTCCCGATGTTCCGGTGGAGACAGTGCGAATCCGCGATCCCGAGCGGTCGGTCACCATATCCGGTTGGTGGATTACGCCTACGTTCCCTCATTCGAAAGCAACGGTTATCGTCGCGCATGGTATCGACAGCTCGCGGCATAACTTCGATACCCTGATGCCGGCAGCCATGCTGGCGCGAGCGGGCTTTAACGTCCTGTTAATTGATTTACGCGACCAGGGTGAGACCACGTGCGAGGACGGACGTCATTCTGCTGGCCAGGATGAATCGGACGATATCGTGACAGCGGCTTACTGGCTTAAAAGCGCCAAGGCGATTCCACTGTCGCAGGTCGGGGTGCATGGGGTTTCTGGTGGGGCACTGGCAGCTCTGATCGCGGCTGCCAAGAACTCTGAAATTGCGGCTTTCAGCCTGGAGGCGCCGGTGTTTGATTTCAACAAGGCGGCAACCCATGAAGTGGAGTACCAGGGCTTCCC
>JAPKAJ010000170.1 GCA_028825345.1 Arenicellales bacterium
GAGCCTACTCACTGGAGGACGGCGGGGAGACTATTGCCGGTATTTACCAGGCGCTGGGCTTAACCCTCGGCCAACAGGATGCCCGCGGGGGCTGATGGAGATTCAACAATGCGAGTTCTGGTAACAGGCGGGACCGGGTTTACCGGCAAAGCGCTGGTCAAACGACTGCACGATGCCGGGCATGAGCCGGTCGCCCTTGACTACAAAGAAGGTGTCAAGACCGATGAAATACGCCAGTGGGGCGTGAAAGTGATTATCGGCAGTGTTACCGATGCCAACATTGTCCGTGAAGCCGTGCAGGGGGTTGAGGTTATCCATCACCTGGCGGCTGCGTTCAGAGAACTGGATGTGCCTGCCAATTACTACCACGAAGTCAACGTCGGCGGCACCCGCGTAGTGCTCGATGCAGCCAAAGACGCCGGGGTCAGACGCTTCATCTACTGCAGCACCTGTGGGGTACACGGTAACGTCAAGAATCCACCGGCAAATGAAGATGCGCCTATCGCTGCGGCCGACTACTATCAGCAGACCAAGTACGAGGCAGAACCCCTGGTACAACAATATGGGCAACAGGGTCTAAGAACCGTGATTGTCCGCCCTGCTGCTATTTATGGACCAGGCGACCCTGAGCGTTTTGGGATGATCTTTCGGCGGGTTGCCAGGGGCAGTTTTCCGATCTTCGGCAACGGCCAAGCCTTTTATCACCCGCTCTACATCGACAACTTTGTTGATGCACTAATGAGCGTGACACAAGACGGTGTTGGGGACGGTCGTACCTACCTGATAGCCGATCGCGAGCACGTCACCATTGAGGACCTGGTGCAGCGGGTAGGCCACGCTATGGATCGGAAAGTAAAAACCCCGTATTTCCCTTTCTGGCCACTGTGGCTTGCTGGACACTTTTTTGAAAAAGCCTGCAAGCCTTTCAAGATCGCCCCACCCATCTTCCCGCGCCGGGTCGACTGGTACCGGCAAAACCGGGCCTTTGATATCTCCCGGGCGCAACGAGAAATTGATTACGACCCACGTGTTGGCCTCGATGAAGGCCTGCGGGCCACGGCCCAGTGGTACCAAGAAGAAGGCTACCTGTGAGTTCCGGCAAGGCCAACCAAAATGACGCGCTTAAGAATCAAGTCAGAGGTTCGCAAATCCGGCGATGCTACAGCCAATGGGGTCCTGGACAACCATCACGCAAGCGGGGAACGCCGTAGTGTCACATACTGACCTTCCACCTCACTGGTTAATTTTTTGATGTGCGGCATTGCCGGAATACTCAGTCCTGACCCGGAGCATCGAGCCGCCATTGAACGGATGACGCGGGCGCTGTATCACCGCGGGCCAGATGATCAGGGTTACTACCACAACGGCAAAATTGTGCTGGGCCAGACCCGGCTCAGCATTATCGATCTTCAAACCGGCCACCAACCCATCAGTAACGAGGACGACACCTTGGTGCTGGTGTGCAATGGGGAGATTTATAACAGCCCTGCATTGCGCAAAGCACTGGTTGAGAAGGGCCATCGGTTTCGCACCCGCACTGATGTCGAAGTCATACTGCATCTTTACGAAGAACATGGCGACGATTGCGTCAAGCACCTGCAGGGTATGTTCGCCTTTGCGCTGTGGGATCGGATCCGGCAAAGACTGCTGCTGGCCCGTGACCATATGGGCCAGAAACCACTTTTCTTCACGACTGGGCCGGGTACCATTTTCTTTGCCTCCGAAGTCAAGGCACTGCTCGCATCGAACCTGGTACAGCCCGAGATGGAACTCGAGGGCATGTGGCACTACATGTCGCTGCGATTCATGCCAGACCAGTTCACCTTTTTTAAAAACATTCAAAAACTGCCCGCAGCCAGTCGCCTGGTTTTCGAAAACGGATCAACCCGGATTGATCGCTATTGGGATATCGACTTCCTGGCCAAACACAGCGGCTCGGAAAAAGAGATCGAGGAAGGCCTCCACCATACTTTGCTCGAGACTGTGAAATCTCATATGCTGAGCGATGTACCGGTAGGGGCTTTTCTTTCGGGTGGCATTGACTCTGGCATCGTCTCCGCGATGATGGCCAGCGTGCAGGAGCAGCCAGTGCCGGTCTTTTCCATCGGTGTGAAGGAGCAGTCCTTCAATGAACTACCCTACGCGCGCATGGTCGCGCAGCGCTACGGTATGGAAGCGCACGAAGAGGTCGTGGAATCAAACATGATTCACAAGATTCCTACGATGATTCACCATATGGATGAACCTTCCGATCCCTTCGGCGTTGGCGTATACCTGGTTGCACAACTCGCCCGGCGCAACGTCAAGGTTGCCTTGTCAGGAGATGGTGGTGACGAGAGCTTCGCTGGGTACGACCGGTTCGCCGGCCAGAGACTGGCGGACTATTACGCCGTGTTGCCCCGCTGGCTGCGCCAGACCGTGATGGACCGGCTGATCCGCCTGATACCGGACTCTTTTCAGTACAAGACTATTGCGCAAAAAGCGCGCTGGCTCAATGAGATGTCATTGCGAGAACGTGGCGACCGTTACGCGCACAGCATGAGCTTCCTGCGCTTTACCGATGACGCCAAACGTTCTCTGTTCACCGAAAAATCCCAATCCACATTCGACTCACAGGATTCACGAGAAAAAATCCTGGCGCATTTCAATGCAAGCAATGTCAATGAACTGGTTGACCGCATGTTATACACCGATCTGATGACCCGCATGCCGGATCACCTGTTGGTGATCGCAGACCGTATGTGCATGGCGCACTCACTGGAAAACCGCTCTCCACTGGTCGATCACCGCCTGGTGGAGTATGCCGCTGCGATACCCGGCAATATGAAACTCAAAGGCATGAAGCTCAAGCACATCCTGCGCTCAGTATCTGCGCGCTACCTGCCGCGAGAGCTGGTGTATCGCGAAAAACAGGGCTTTGGCTTTCCCATCGCTTTGTGGTTGCGCAACGATCTTGCTCATTTTCTACGCAACCTGTTCGCTGAATCCCGTTTCGTCGAAGCTGGGATTTTTGATCAAAAAGTCATACAGACGCTGCTCGACGAGCATCTTTCAGGGAAAGTTGATCACAATTTCCGTTTGTGGATACTACTTAACCTCGAGCTATGGTATCGGATGTACTTCGAAAATACCTCGGTGGACCAAATGCACGAGATAACCGCCCGGATGATGCGCGCCTGACGATTGCAGACGATCGACCTGCGAGATATAACGCTCACGCAGCGATTACGGCCAGGGCAACACAACATGCAGCCTTGCCCATCAATTGACCACGGCAGGCCCAACGCTGCTTAGGCCGCATCTGGTCATTGAATATCTCAATTGTGTGTTGCGTTATGTATTTAGGGTATAAAAAGAACGACTGTGTTCCGGGTTTATGTAGATCGGCCTTGCATCATCTGGCAGGCCTGATCGGCCGCGGCGACTGACCGCTTTGATATCTGTACCCCTCGCGATGTGCAACTGATTCTGCGCTGGCTGCACGGGCGGCAGATAATCGGCGCAGGCCTCAGCGAGGCTTCTCCGTGTTACGATCCAATCGATATCACCTAGGTTTCAGTGGCCAACCTAAATTTTGAAATGCCCTGTGCAATCGCCGATTTCATCGCGACAAAACGTTGACGGAGCGGGCCGAAGCAACCCATTCAGGGCAACCGCTAAGGACGCTGGTACACCAGCACCCGGTCGCCCGTTTCTCGATCAAATACCCGCACCGGCGCCTTGCCCAGTGCTTCCACTACCCAGGACTCAGTCTTATCAGACTGGCGTGACAATCTTAGCGCAACGTACGACGCATCCGGCCAGCGTCCGTCTCTGAGTCCATGCAAGATTTTGGCCACGTCTTCGATAATGTAATCGCGGTCAGCATGACGGCCGGCGTAGTACGCAAGTCGCCGGTCATTGCTGACCAGCGAGCCTGCTGTATTGGTGTGATTCGCCAGCCACAACCCAGCATCCTTGATCGCTCTCGCGCGTGTCGTATTATCCAAACCACTGATACTCTCCCCGACACCCCAAAGCAACAGCAACACGGCCAGAACCCGGGCCGTTGTCTTCAGACGGTGCCAACGAATCGCAGCTACCACATGGTCTAGAGCAAACGGCACTAGCAATAAGACCGTCACGCTAAGCGCCAACGGGTAGCGGGCGGCCAGAAAAAGTTTGACGACTGCAAACACCGTCAGGATCGCCAGGTGCATACCGATCAGGCTGGCCCACAGGCGGTTCAGCGCTTTATGTGGAAAACAAACTCCAGACCACAGCCCAGTGAAAACCAGCATGGCCCAGGGTACCGTCAATTGCGAAAACACTGCAGAAACCAGAATCATTACTACCGAGAAACCAAAAAGTATCCATGCATACTGGGCAGCATAGGGGCCGAGAAACTCTTTTCGCAGCACGGTGATTTTGTGCGCAACACTGGCACTGATCTGGTGCCAGGCATTGGCCACTAAATCCAACGGTGCGCTAAACGCTGCCACGGGTTCAATCCCGGCGCTAGGCGCTAACAACCACCAGCCCAACACAACAGCGACCAAGCCTGTCGAGATGATCAGCAGCAGCAACCGGAACCAGGGTTTTTGCACGCTTGTGGACCGGATAAAACTCAGCAAAAGCGGTGTTGAGAGCAAAAATACCGCGCCTTCGATACGAAACAAGCCGGCAATCGCAAACGCGACTACAACCCCGATACGGTACCTCCAGGCGGGCTCATTGACACATCGTGCCAAATACAAAATAGCCGCCAAGTAGAAGACCAGATAACCAGCGTCACGAATGATAAATGCGCGGTACTCGTTGAAAGCTGGGTGAATGACTGCAACGAGAGCCGCAAAAACAGTTAACCGCTGTGAGGTACCGCCAAAGGCTCGCACCACTAGTACGAACAACACTGACGATGCGGTAAAAAACCCAGCGTTGAGCAACTGTCCCGCCCAGTAGTAACTGATACCCAGTAACTTTCCAAACAACAGCATCAACAACGAAAAAAACGGCCAGTGGTGCGAGGCCAACGTCCCCGCCCAATCGCCAGATGCCAGATGCTGCGCGGCACGGATATATTCCACGCCATCGTTATTGATGACATCGTCAATATAAAGACACCATGCCGAGGTGAGCACGCCGGAAAGAGCGCATAGCGCCAGGACGCTAGCGACGAAACGCTTATCCGCCGGCTGGTCAGTCAACAACTTCATAACAGGCTATCGTCAAA